>NZ_JBOHGB010000021.1:0-67337 GCF_050699935.1 Actinophytocola sp. | reverse complement strand
GACGACGAGCCGCCCGGCCGGCCCGCGCGGCGCGACGCCGTGGAGCTGCTCGACCCGACCGGCGACGAGGAGGAGCCGCACATCCCGCTCGAACCCGACGACGAGGATCGCCGCCCTCACCGCCGACGCCCCACGCGAGGAAGGCGTCGTGCACCGCGCCGGGCCGGCGGCTGACTTCCAGAATTTCCAGATCTGTGGGTGAGACGTGGACGCGGTTGTTCACCGAACGCTAGTTTCCGGTCACCGCCGAACACACTCAGCGTGAAGGGCTGTGGGCATGAGGGCACGCGTTCTGCCGCTGCTGGCCGCGGTACTGGTGGGGTGTTCGGCCGAGACCGGCGGTACGCCCGTGGCCGAGCCGAGCGCACCCGGTAGCACTGGCACACCATCCGCACGACCGGTGTCGCTGGCCGAGGTGGATCCCTGTGCGCTGCTCACCGAGGAGATCGCGGTGGAGGTCGGCGTCGAGGATGTCGGTGCGGGCCGTCCCTCCAAGATCAGCCGGGGGTGCGGCTGGTTCGTCGACAACTGGGGACAGGAGGGCGACGCCTACACGGTTGCCATCTCCGTCGACGAGACGCGGGGGCTTGACGACCTGCCTTCGGACCTCGACCGGACACCGCTGACCGTCGGCTCGCGGGAGGCGGTCCAGGTGGAAACGTATGACGTGTGCTCGATCATCATGTACGTGAGCGAGAGCTCACGCGCTGACGCCAGCGCCGTGGGCTCTGACACCAGCACCTTGGACGAGTTCGACTCCTGCCGGATGGCGTTACGGCTCGCGGAGCTGATCGAGCCGGCGCTGCCCCTGGAGTGACCTCAGCCGAACACGGTGCGCGCGCCGGGCACGCAGCTGACCTCGACCAGGCCGTCCCACATCCGCGAGTCGAGTGGAAACGCGTGCGACAGAACCACAGGATCAGACAAATGCACGTCACCATCCTCCATCGCCGGGTGACATGATGCGGGGCATGCCCATCTCCGTCCGAGCCGACCTCGCCGAACTCCCGGACTACGTGCCCGGCCGCAAGATCCCCGGCGCGATCGTGCTGTCCAGCAACGAAGTCTCCACGCACGCGCCGGCGTCCGTGCTCGCCGCGATCACGGACGCGGCCGCCGACGTCAACCGGTACCCGCAGATGGCCAACGACGACGTGCAGGCCAAGACGGCGGCGTACCTGGGCCAGCCCGAGGAACGAGTGGCGATCGGCGCCGGTTCGGTGGCGCTGGCCCAGCAGGTCCTCCAGGCGATGTGCGTCGAGGGCCAGGAAGTCGTGTTCGCCTGGCGGTCGTTCGAGGCGTACCCGATCATCACGCAGATCGTCGGGGCACGCGACGTCAGGGTGCCGCTGACCGCGGACTACCGGCACGACCTCGACGCCATGGCCGGCGCGGTCACGGACGACACGCGGGTGCTGTTCATCGCGAACCCGAACAACCCGACCGGCACCGCGCTGCGCACCGCGGAGCTGGAGCGCTTCCTCGACCGCGTGCCGGACCACGTGCTGGTCGTCCTGGACGAGGCGTACCGCGAGTTCGCCACCGACCCCGACGTGCCCGACGGGCTCGCGCTGGCCGAGGGCCGGGAGAACCTCGCGGTCCTGCGCACGTTCTCGAAGGCGTACGGGCTGGCCGGGGTGCGAGTCGGCTACTCGGTGGCGCCGCCCGCAGTGACGGCCGCCGTGCGCAAGGTCGGCATCCCGTTCGCGGTGAACCGGATGGCGCAGGCGGCGGCGATCGCGGCCATGGACGCCGCCGACGAGCTGCTGGCCCGGTGCGGGCCGGTGGCCGTCGAGCGGGAGCGGGTGCGCTCGGCGCTGCTGGAGATGGGCTACGAGGTGCCGCCGTCGCAGGCGAACTTCGTGTGGCTGCTCCTCGGCGACCGGACGGCCGCGTTCAACCAGCACTGCCTGGAGCAGAAGATCGTCGTGCGGGCGTTCGTCGGGGACGGTGCCCGGGTGACGATCGGGCTCCCGGAGGAGAACGACGCGTTCCTGGCGGCGGCCCGCACATTCCCGCCTCCCCGGAATTGAAAGTGTTGGTTACGTTCCGGCGGATGGTGCGGCTGGGTTGCGTCACGGTCCCCTGAGGTCACGGAATTCCCTTGTCTCTCAGGCGGCTGCCAGTCGCGGCCGGTCGTTGTGTGCGGAATCGGCATGCGCGCGGGCGCGCACGGCGAACTGCCGACGGGCGGTGGCGACGCGCCGCCAGTGCGCCGTCCGTGCCACGGCGGCCGACGCGCTGAAGTTGGCCAGCACGTCCGCGGCCCGCGCCGCGGACGCGATCTCCGCGGCCGCGGCGGCGAAGTCACCCGCGTCGATCAGCGAGTAGGCGTGCCGCATCTCGGCCTGCGCGGTCGCGTAGATCGCGTAGGCGGTCAGGTTGTCCGCTAGCGAACCGAGTGGGTGAGACACCGAACTCTCCGATCTGTGCCGTCTTGCTCCTTCACCCATACGTCGAAGCAGCGACGACCGAATCGACACCCGCCCACAAGATTTTCTCGGCCGCGTCCCGTCGTTGCCGTGGCGACGAACCTCGGGCATCCTGAAAACGCACAACTACACAGCGCGAGCGCATCTCCTACTGGGCCGGCCCGTCGCGACTTGGGGGTCGATCGGCCGGATCAGAGGAGAAAGGAGCACCCCCGCCGTGGGTGAGCTGTGGCTCGTTGGTGTGTTGGTGAGTGCGGCGTTGGCGCTCCGGATTCTGACCGAGATCGTGGTCATCATCTGGTCGTTGCGGGCTGACAAGGCTGGTCGCGAGCACGCGATCAAGATCCTCCAGCAGCTCAGCATCAGGCGCGGACGCAAGCCGCCGTAAGGCGGCGTCGCCTGGTGGCGGCGGGTCGTGACCCGCTGCCTCCAGGCGACTCTCGTTCTGGCGAGCTCACCAGTACCGGCTCGTCGGGCGGCGCCGGTGGCGGGTCTGCCAGCAGGACTCGTGCCAGTGGCGGCGGTCGGCCACGCCGCCCGTGTCGTCCGCCGGCCAGACCACGACGTGCGCGGTGCCGGGGCGGATCTCGTGGTCGCAGCCGGGGCAGCGGTACTGCTTCGTCGACCGGTCGCCGGGGATCCGGCGAACCAGCCACTCGCCGTCCGGGGCGGACTCGGGCTGCTGCCAGCCAACGACCGGCGGGCCGGGTGGCTCGGCGCGCCGGGTCCGGTGACGGTTGCGGCGGGGCACGGTCGATCACGGTACTGACCGGCGAGGCGGCAGGGCACAATGGTCCCGTGCCGACCTACGAGTTCCGCTGCCACGAGTGCGCCGTGACGTTCGACGTCCAGCGCCCGACGAGCGCGTCGTCCGACCCCGCAATCTGCCCGGACGGTCACCCGAACCAGTCCGCCTCCCCGGAATTCAATGCGTCGGTTGCGTCCCAGCGAACGCTGCGGATGTCCGGCTGATTGTGGCTGGGTGCCGTCACGGTACCCCTGAGGTCACCATGGTCGGCCCAAGACCTCACACGCCGTAGTCCCGGAAGCCCTTGCCCGCCTTGCGGCCCAGCCGGCCCGCGGTGACCAGGTGCTCCAGCAGCGGCGCGGGCGCGAACCCGGCGTCCCGGAACTCGTAGTACAGCGCGCGCTCGATCGCGAGTGACACGTCCAGCCCGACCACGTCCAGCAGCTCGAACGGGCCCATCGGCAGCCCGCAGCCGACCTTCATCGCCGTGTCGATGTCGTCGGCGTCCGCGTAGTGCGCCTCCAGCATCTTGACCGCGTCGTTCAGGTACGGGAACAGCAGGGCGTTCACGATGAACCCGGCCCGGTCCGCGCAGTGCACCGGATGCTTGCCGACCCGCTGGCACACCGCACGCGCGGTCGCCACCACGTCGTCGGCCGACGAGATCGTCGACACGACCTCCACCAGCTTCATCACCGGCGCCGGGTTGAAGAAGTGCAGCCCCACGACGTCCGCCGGCCGCGAGGTGGCCACCGCGCACTCGATCACCGGCAGCGACGACGTGGTGGTCGCGAGGACCGCGCCCGGCTTGACCACCTCGTCGAGGGCGCCGAACACCGCCCGCTTGACCCCCAGCTCCTCGGCCACCGCCTCGATCACCAGGTCGCAGTCGGCCAGCTCGTCGAACTCGACGACGCCGCGGACCCGGCCGAGCACCGCCACACCATCCTCTTCGGACAGCCGGCCCTTCGAGACCTGGCGGTCCATGGACTTGCGCACGGCCGCGAGCGCCGCGTCCGCCCGCTCCCCCGACCGCGCCCGCAGCACGACGTCGAACCCATTGCGCGCGAACACCTCCGCGATGCCGGTCGCCATCGTCCCGGTGCCGACCACGCCGACCCGCGTGACGTCCCGTGTGGACACGGCGGCCGCCGGCGCCGGGACGGGAGTGAGCGCGTCCGGCACGACCGTCGGCGAGTCCAGGCCGTCGTAGGAGTAGAAGCCACGCCCGGACTTGCGGCCGAGCAGCCCGGCCGTGATCATCTGCCGCAGGATCGGGGCCGGCGCGTGCAGGCGGTTGCGCGACTGGCGGTACATCGTCTCGAGGATCTCGTACGCGGTGTCCAGCCCGATCAGGTCGAGCAGCGCGAGCGGCCCCATCGGGTAACCGCAGCCCAGCCGCATCGCCGCGTCGAGGTCCTCGCGCGTGGCGTAGTGGGACTCGTACATCGACGCGGCGTGGTTGAGGTAGCCGAACAGCAGCGCGTTCGCGATGAACCCGGCCCGGTCCCCGATCACCACCGGCTCCTTGCCGAGCTTGCGGGCGAACGCCTCGACGTCGGCGATCACGTCCGGCTCGGTGACGACCGTGCGGACGATCTCCACGAGCCGCAGCACCGGCGCCGGGTTGAAGAAGTGCAGCCCGACGACCTTGCCCGGCCGCCCGGTGTGCACGCCGATCTCGGTGACCGACAGCGAGGACGTGTTCGAGCACAGGATCACGTCCGGCCGGCAGACCTCCTCGAGCTCGGTGAACACCCGGGCCTTCAGCTCGAGGCTCTCCGGGATCGCCTCGACGACGAGGTCGGCGTCGGCCAGGTCGGCGAGCGAGGTGGTGTAGGTGATCCGGTCGAGCAGCGCCGCGCGGGCGGCCTCGTCCAGCTTGCCGCCCGAGCGCGCCCGCTCGGTGGAGTGCTCGAGGTGCTCGCGGGCGCGGGCGACGCAGTCCCGGTCGAGCTCGACGCCGATCACCCGGATGCCCGTGCGGGCGACGACCTCGGCGATGCCGGCACCCATCGTGCCCAGCCCGACCACTCCGACACATCCGAACTCGCGGGCCATGGCAACCTCCGGAGACGACGAACCGGGTACGCCGGATGCTACCTATGAGTAACTAAGATCGCGGGTCCGCCGTGGTACGCCTCACGGGCACGTCATGCCTTGGGCAGGGTCGGGATCAGGGCCTTCGCGAGCGCCCGCGCGGGGTCGCACGGGTCCGCACCCGCGTCGGCTTCGCGCCTGTCGAGGAAGATGTGCACGATCTCGGCGTCCTCGCCGGCGAACTGGCGGTGCGGCCACTGCAGCTCGCAGCTCGCGGCGGTGGACCTGGTGGCCTGCTCGTAGGCGGTGACGCCGCCGCCGAGGTCGACGGGGTCGCCACTGGAGCCGCCCCTCGCCGGGTCGTAGCCCAGGCGCAGCCAGAGGCCGAGGTTGCCGGTGCTGCCGCTCCAGTTGCACCAGTGGAGGTTGTACGGCGCGCCGGCATCGACGTTCTCGCCGAGCGCCGTCCGCAGCGCGGCGTCCTTGACGACCTCGCACGGGTCGAGCTCGAGCAGCGTGCCCCGGGGCGTCTCGTAGCTGGGCGGGTCGGTGCGGACGAGGTCGACGACGCCGGTCATCACCGTGCGGGCGGCCTTGCAGAGGTCCTTCGAGTCGCCGCCGGCCTGGATGGTGATGCCGAAGTTGGGCGAGGTCGAGGTGACGACGGTGCTGAAGCAGGCGTCGCCGGAGTCGAGCTCGTTCTCGAGCGCGGGCAGGCCGCCGATGTTCTGGTTGGCCTGATCGGCGTTGCTGACGTTGTCGCCGAGGGTCAGGCTGATGTTGAGGTCCTCACCCGCGGCGTCGGTCATGTAGTTGCCGCACTCGGCGAAGTCGCCGCGCTCGTTGGTCGCCGGCTCGCCGACGCTGGCGAGGATGTCGTCGGTCAGCAGGCCGCAGGGGTCGACGGTACGCAGCTTCGCGGCGGCGAAGGCGGGGTCGTTGGTCCTGGGCTCCCCGGTGGTCGCGCCGTCCCCGCTGCCCCCGCCCTGGCCGGCGGGCACGGTCGTGCGCTGGAAGGTCACCTTGGCCGTGTCGACCGCACCCCCGCAGCCCGCGAGGACGACGACCGACACGACGGCGGTGGCGGCGAGCCGTAGTCCCCTCACACGTGCACCGTAGCCAGTGGGCGCCGGGCACGGTGGGAGAACCCCGGTTTCGTCAGCGCCGCGAGATCGGCGCCGACTCCGGGGACGGGTCAGAAGAGGCGGAACTCGTCGGAGTCCATGCCGCGGAGGGCGTCGTAGTCGAGGGTGACGCAGCGGATGCCGCGGTCCTCGGCGAGGGTGCGTGCCTGGGGCTTGATCTGCTGGGCCGCGAACACGCCGCGCACCGGAGCCAGCAGCGGGTCGCGGTTGAGCAGGTCCAGGTAGCGGGTCAGCTGCTCGACGCCGTCCAGCTCGCCGCGGCGCTTTATCTCCACCGCCACCGTGGCACCGTCCGCGTCGCGGCACAGGATGTCCACCGGGCCGATGGCGGTGGGGTACTCCCGGCGGACGAGCGAGTAGCCGTCGCCCAGCGTCGTGATGTGCTCGGCCAGCAGGGCCTGCAGGTGGGCCTCCACGCCGTCCTTCACCAGGCCGGGCTCGGCGCCCAGCTCGTGCTTCGAGTCGTGCAGGATCTCCGCCAGCGTGATCACCAGCTTCTCGCCGGCCTTGTTCGCCACGGTCCACGTGCCGGGCTCCTCGGTCAGCCAGCACGGCGGGCTCATCCAGTTCAGCGGCTTGTACGCCCGGTCGTCCGAGTGCACGGACACCGAGCCGTCCGACTTCACCAGCAGTAGCCGGGTCGCCATGGGCAGGTGGGCGGTGAGCCGGCCGGCGTAGTCGACCTGGCAGCGAGCGATCACGAGACGCACGCGGGGCAGGCTAGCCGACCGCCCCGGCACATCCGGGGACCGCCAGGCTGGTGTCCCGTGATCACGGTGCGAGGTCTGGTCCCGACCAACGCAACCTCAGGGGACCGTGACGGCACCCAGCCACAGTCAACCGCCTGACCGCCACCATCCGGTGGAACGCAACCCACACTTTGAATTCCGGGGAGGCGGGCTAGTCGAGCCAGTCCGGCTTGCGCTTCTCCAGGAAGGCGGCCATGCCCTCGCGCGCGCCCGGGAGCTGCGACGCCGCCGCCATGACCTCCAGGGCGATGGCGTACGCGTCCGCCTCCGGGCGGTCCAGCTGGGCGTACACGGTCTGCTTGCCGAGCGCCTTGCTCGCCCGGCTGCCACGGGTGGCCCGCGCGAGCAGCTCGTCGACCGCGGCGTCGAGCTCGTCGTCGGGGACCACGCGGTTCACCAGGCCCCAGTCGAGGGCGGTGGCGGCGTCGACCACGTCGCCGGTGAGCACCAGCTCCATCAGGCGCTTTCGGCCGACCGACCGCGCCACCGGCACGGCCGGCGTGTGGCAGAACCAGCCGCCCTTCCCGCCCGGCAGCGCGAACCCCGCGGACGACGCCGCGACGGCCAGGTCGCAGGACGCCACCAGCTGGCAGCCGGCGGCCGTCGCCAGACCGTGCACACGCGCGACCACCACCTGCGGGATCGACTGGATCGTGCGCATCAGCTCGGTGCACAGCGCCAGCAGCTCGCGCACGCCCATCAGGTCCCGGGCCGCCACGTCGCCGAAGTCGTGGCCGGCCGAGAACACCGGCCCCGCGCCGGCCAGCACCACGCCCGAGGCCTTCGAGTCCCCGGCCGCCCGGAAGGCGTCCAGCAGCTCGGCGAGGTGCTCCGCCGACAGCGAGTTGCGCCGGGCCGGCCGGTTCATCGTGATCCGGACCGTGTCCCCGTCGGTCCCGACCAGTAGGTGGGAGTACATACCGAGGACGCTAGCCCCGGTCGAGCACCGCCGCCAGGAACGAGCGGGTGCGCTCGTGGTCGGGCTCGGTGAACAGCTTGTCCGGCGGCGCGTCCTCGATGATCTGGCCGCCGTCGAACATCAGCACCCGGTCCGACACGTCCCGGGCGAAGTTCATCTCGTGGGTCACGCAGAGGAACGTGATGTCCGTTGTCTGGGCGATGTCCTTGAGCAGGGCCAGCATGCCGGAGACCAGCTCCGGGTCGAGCGCGGAGGTCACCTCGTCGAGCAGCATGACGTCCGGCCGCATCGCGAGCGCACGGGCGATCGCGACCCGCTGCTGCTGGCCACCGGAGAGCTGCGTCGGGTGCGCGTCGATCTTCTCCGACAGGCCCACCAGCTCGAGCAGCTCGCGCGCCCGCTCCTCGGCCTCCGCCCGGGACAGCCCGAGCACCCGGACCGGCGCCTCGGTGAGGTTCTGGATCACCTTCATGTTGGGGAACAGGTTGAACTGCTGGAACACCATGCCGATGCGCTTGCGCACGACCCGCTGGTGCTTGTCGTCCGCGGGCACGAACCTGTCGCCGCGCTTCATGTGCGACAGGCACCCGCCGGCGACCCAGATCTTGCCGTCGGTGACCTGTTCGAGGGTCATCAGCAGCCGCAGGATCGTCGTCTTGCCCGAGCCGCTCGGCCCGATCAGCGTGACGAACTCCCCCGGCTTCACGTCGAAGTTCAGGTCGTTCAGCACGGTGACGTGGCCGAACCTCTTGACCACGTCCTCGAAGTGGATCATGACGTCGCCGTCCGGTGCGGACACGTCGCCGTCCGCCACGGCCTCAGATTGTTCCGACACGGCGCTCCATCCATCGGGTCAGTAGGGATGCCAGGAAGCTCATCACGAGGAAGAGCACACCGGCGATGGTGATCGGCTCGACATACCGGAAGGCGGACGAACCCTCCTGGAAGGCGGTGCCGACGATGTCCGTCACGCCGATGGTCAGCAGCAGCGGCGTCTCCTTGAGCATGGAGATCGTGTAGTTGCCGAGCGCCGGCAGCACCCGCGGGATCGCCTGCGGCAGGATCACCCCGATCCAGGTGCGCGACCTCGGCAGGCTCAGCGCGGTCGCCGCCTCCCACTGCCCCACCGGCACCGCCTCGATGCCCGCCCGGTACACCTCGGCGGTGTAGGTCGAGTAGTGCAGGCCGATCGCGATGATGCCGGTCGTCAGCGCGTCGAACCGCAGTCCGATGTCGGGCAGCACAAAGAACATGAAGAAGATCTGCACCAGCAGCGGGGTACTTCGGATGAGCTCGATGAACCCCGTGGTCACCACGCTGACGACCCGGATTTGCGACCGGCGCAGCAGCGCCAGCACCAAGCCCAGCACGTACGCGACGATCGACCCGATCACCGTGGCCTGGATCGTGACGAGCAGTCCGTCCCCGGCCACCTCGGGGAGCACTTCCCAGGCGTAGTCCCAGTTCCAGACGTCGTTGGCACCCTGCATCAGTCACGCACCCCACTCTGGCTAGCGGCGAGCTGGGTTTCCTTGCTCCCGGCGAGCATGCGCCGCAGGGGCCGCGGCTTCGACGGCTTTCGGCCGACCAGGGCGGCCGCCCGGCGCTCGATCCACCGCATGCCCATCGTGATCAGAATGGCGAGCACGAGGTAGTACACCAGCACGACGAGCCAGACGAGCGCGGCCTGGCTGGGCAGATAGCGGTCCAGCACCTCCCGCGCCTGGTAGGTGATCTCGTGCACGGTGATGATCGTCAGCAACGCGCTGCCCTTGAGCAGCTGGATGAACAGGTTGTTGAACGGCGGCATCATCTCGACCAGCGCCTGCGGCAGGACAACCCGCCGCATCCGCTGCGCCGGCGTCAGGCTGAGCGCGATGGAGCCCTCGTACTGGGCCCGGGGGACGGACTGCACGGCACCGCGCACGATCTCCGCCCCGTACGCGCCGAAGTTCAGCCCCAGCACGGCGATGCCGGCGGCCATCGGCACGATGTCATAGCCGACCAAGATCGGGAGCACGAAGAAGATCCACAGCAGCTGCACGACCTCGGACGTGCCGCGCCAGATCTCCACGTACACGCGAGCGATCGCGCGGATGATCCACCACCGGGACAGCATCGCCAGCCCGGCGATGAAGGACATCACCGTGGCGATCAGGATGCCGCCGACGGTCGCTCCCACCGTCAGCGGCACACCCTCGAGAATGGTTTCAAGAAACAGCGACAGGTTGTCGAACACGGCGCGCCCGCCTATCGAGCCCGTGCGAGCGTCACTCGCCGGCGCACAGCTGCTCCGTGGTGACGCCCTCGGGCGGCAGGTTGTCCTCGGTGAACCCGAACGGCGCGACGATCGTCAGCCACTCGCCGCTGTCGTGCAGCTTGGTGAGCTCCGCGTTGAACGCGTCGAGCAGGTCGTCCTCTCCCTTGCGGAAGACGAACCCCCCGGCCTGGATCTGGTCCTTGCCGTCGAGCACCGGGACGAAGCCGTCGGTGACCTCGAGCGGCGCGTCCGGGTTGTCCTTGATCAGCTGCCGGAGCGAGATGTCGGTCAGCGCGCCGCAGTAGGCCCGCTCGTCCTGCAGTGCCTGGAACAGCTCCGCCTGGCCGTCATAGGGCTGGATGTTGTCCGAGGAGATGCCGGTCGCCTCGGCGACGGACTGCTCGATCGTGCCCGAGAGCACCGCGACCGCCAGGCCCTTGGCCTTGACGTCCTCGAAGTTCGCGACGCCCTCCGGGTTGCCCTTGGGCACCATGAACGCCGTCGGCGTGACGTAGTCGACCACCGAGAAGTCGGCTTCCTTGCACCGGTCGGGCAGGATCGCCATGCCGGCCGCCACCATGTCGTACCGGCTGGCGTTCAACGACGGGATCAGCTGGCCGAACTCGACCTGCTCGGCCTCGACCTCGGGGATGCCCATGGCCTTGAAGACGGCCTTGGCCACCTCGGGCGCCTCACCGGTGACCTCGCCGCCCTCGGTGAACCCGTACGGCACCTCGCCGGCGATGCCGATCTTGACCGTCTTCGCGTCTTTGATTCGCTGCAGCGTGCCACCCTCGCCACTACCGGTCGTCGCGCGCTCCGAGCACGCCGAGAGCAACACCGGTCCCCCTATAGCGACCGCACCCAGCGCAGCGCCGCGCCTGAAGAGATCCCGCCGTGTCCACTTGTCGGTCGCCATTTGTCATGTCCCTTGTCTGATGAAACCGGCGTTCTCACGTCGTCGATGGGCCCCGAACGTAGGGCCATCGTCCAGACGGGGTCAAAGCCAAGCTGCAAGATCACGACGGGCCGTTAGCAAACCGAGACCTCGCCGACGAAAACGGTAGCCCTGAACTGCCCAATCGTGTCCGCGAGGTGTCCGCGAGGCCTGTCGGGAACGCCCGCTCTCAGGGGCCCGTGCAGGCCCGCTCCGTGGTGAGATCCGGGGGCGGTACGTTGGCCTCGGTGAAGCCGAACGGACTGGAGATGGCGAGCCAGTCGCCGCTCTCGTGCAGGTCCCGCAACCGGTTGTTGAACGAGTCGAGCATGCCCGACGCGTTCTCGGAAAACGCGAACGCGCCCACCGTGGGTAACCGCTTCGGTGGGGAGAAGGGCTTCTCGACGGCCAGGTCGTTGCCGGCCGACCTGATGAGCGAACGCGAGCCGATGTCGTCGAACGCGGCGCAGTCCGCCCGGCCGCGGCGCACCGAGTCCACCATCTCGGTCGGGTCGGGCACCAGGATGACGTTCGCCCGGGGCACGCCGGCCGCCGCGGCGTCCGCCTGCTCAGGCAGGTTGGCCAGGACCGCGACCTTCGCGCCCTTGGCCTTGATGTCGGCGTAGTCGGCCAGGCCCTTCGGGTTCCCGAGCGGCACGATCAGCGCGGTCCCGGACACGAAGTCGGGCACCGAGAACGTCACGCCCGCGCAGGCGTTCCTGGTGATGATCATGCCGCCGACCATGTCGAGCTCCCCGGCCACGAGCGCGACGTGGAGCACCTCGCTGGTGGGCATGAGCTTGAACTCCGGATCGGCGACACCGAGCTGGTCGAGCACGGCACGGGCCACCTCGGGCACCTGGCCGGTGACCGCGGGTCCCTCCTGGGTCACGAACGGCTCGTGCTCCAGCACGCCGATGATCATCTGGGCGGGTGCCTCGGGCGCGGAGCTCGACGCCTCCGCGGCCGGACGCGCCCTGGGGTCGGCCCGCGGGGTACCGCCGACCCGCGACGAGCAGCCCGCCGTGACCGCGGCGCCGAGAACCGTTGTGCCGTAGAGGAACTGGCGCCGCGTCCAGGCCATGGGTCACCCCGTCATCGTGGGACTTCCGTGGGCATGCCATTCGCCTCGCGGACCACGTCCACGATCTCGTTCATGATCTCGGTGAGCTCGTAGTCCTTGGGCGTGAACACCCTAGCGACGCCGCGCTCGCGTAGCACCCCCTCGTCCTTGGGCGGGACGATGCCGCCGACCACGACCGGGACGTCGTCCGCGCCGGCCGCGCGCAGCCCGTCCACCACCTCGGGCACGACCGCGAGGTGCGAGCCGGACAGGATCGACAGGCCCACCACGTGCACGCCCTCCTGCACGGCGGCCGCCACGATCTGGGCCGGGGTGAGCCGGATGCCCTGGTAGACGACCTCGAAGCCGACGTCGCGGGCCCGCACGGCGATCTGCTCGGCACCGTTGGAGTGGCCGTCGAGGCCGGGTTTGCCGACCAGCATGCGCAGCCGGCCGCCGAGCTTCTCCCCGGTCGCCCGGACCCGGTCGCGGACCGCCGCGAGCTCGCCGGACACCTCCCCTGTCGCGGCGGCGCCGGACACCCCGGTCGGCGCCCGGTACTCGCCGAACACCTCACGCAGCGCGCCGGCCCACTCCCCCGTGGTGACGCCGGCCCGCGCGCACTCGAGCGTGGCCTCCATGAGGTTGGCGTCGGTGCGGGCCACGGACGTCAGCAGCTCCAACGCTTTATCCACTTCGGACTGACTGCGTCCCTCGCGCCACCGCCTGATCGCCTGGACGGCCTCCCGCTCGACGTGCGGCTCGATCGTCTCGACGACACCCTCGCCCGCCAGCGGGCCGGGTTCGGTGGTGTCGAAGCGGTTCACGCCGACGACGACCTCCTCGCCGGTCTCGATGCGCCGGCGCCGCTCCGCGAGCGAGGTGACGAGCCGGGTCTTCATGTACCCGCTCTCGACCGCGGCGACCGCGCCGCCCATGTCCTGCACCCGCTCGATCTCCGCCCGGGCGCCGGCGACGATCTCGTCCACTTTGGACTGAATCACGGCCGAGCCGTCGAAGATGTCCTCGTACTCCAGCAGGTCCGTCTCGTAGGCGAGCACCTGCTGCATGCGCAGCGCCCACTGCTGGTCCCACGGGCGCGGCAAGCCGAGCGCCTCGTTCCACGCCGGCAGCTGGATCGCGCGGGCGCGGGCGTCGCGGGACAGGGACACCGCGAGCATCTCCAGGACGATGCGCTGCACGTTGTTCTCCGGCTGCGCCTCCGTGAGCCCGAGCGAGTTGACCTGCACGCCGTAGCGGAACCGACGGTGGCGCGGGTTCGCCACGCCGTAGCGGTCGCGCGTGATCTCGTCCCACAGCCGCGTGAAGGCACGCATCTTGCACATCTCCTCGACGAACCGCACGCCGGCGTTGACGAAGAAGGAGATGCGCGCGACGACGTCGCCCATCTGGTCCCGCGGCACCTGGCCGGAGTCGCGGACCGCGTCGAGCACGGCGATCGCGGTGCACATCGCGTAGGCCACCTCCTGCACCGTCGTGGCGCCGGCCTCCTGGAGGTGGTAGCTGCAGATGTTGGTGGGGTTCCACTTCGGCACGTTCGCGACGGTCCAGGCCACCATGTCGGTGATGAGTCGCAGACTCGGCCCGGGCGGGAACACGTAGGTGCCGCGGGACAGGTACTCCTTGATGATGTCGTTCTGCGTGGTCCCGGTGAGCCTCGCGACGACCTCGTGCCAGTCGGCGCCCTGCTCGTCGGCCTGCTCCTGCGCGAGCGAGACGTAGAGGGCGAACAGCCACATGGCGGTGGCGTTGATCGTCATCGAGGTGTTCGCCTCGGCCAGCGGGATGCCGTCGAAGAGCTGGCGCATGTCGCCGATGTGGCCGACCGGGACGCCGACCTTGCCGACCTCGCCGCGGGCCAGCACGTGGTCGGGGTCGTAGCCGGTCTGGGTCGGCAGGTCGAAGGCGACCGAGAGCCCGGTCTGCCCCTTGGCCAGGTTGCGCCGGTAGAGCCGGTTCGAGGCCGCCGCCGAGGAATGTCCGGCGTAGGTGCGCATCACCCACGGGCGGTCCCGCTCGTCATCGGTCGGGTACGGCATCGGACACCTCCGTCGACGGGTGCACCTACCGAGAGTACTGGCCGGTAACCGCGGACACCGTGGTGCCATTCCTCACAGGACGGGCGGTGCCGGCACGTGCTCGCACCGTTCGCGACGCATTGGTGGGTGCCCTTTCGGCGCCGGAGTCGGACAATGGTCGCGTGGGCGACTACACCCTGCTGATCCCGCTGGTGGTCCTCGGACTGCTGGCGCTGGTCCTGCGGTGGGCGTCCAGCCTCGACACGGACAAGGCGCACCGAAAGGACTACGGGCTGCTGCGCGAGGTGGCCAAGGTTCCGTCCTCGACCGCGGCCCGGGTGGTCGAGTCCCAGCTCAAGCGGGCCGGGGTCGCGGCCACCACGGTCCCCGCCGAGGACGGGGTCGGACTGCGCATCCTCGTCTTCCCGTCCGACGAGGCGACCGCGATCGACGTGCTGTTGCGGAACTCCCCATAGTCACCGGCCTAGCCCGACGCCCCGCCGCGGGTGCACCCTGGTGCCGGGAGGTGGCCGTCATGAAACCCCTTGTGACACCCAAGATCAAACCAAGCCGAGGCCTTCCCAACCGCACCTAAGGGGAACGTGACGCAACCCAGCCACAAGTACGTGACCAAACAGACCCTTCCGTCCCCAACGCAACCAACACAATGAATTCCGGGGAGGCGGACCCGGCTGCGGGTCGGCGGCCACGTCCGCGACCCGCTGACGCTCGACCTCGCCGCGCTGCGGGCCCGGCCCGCCATGACCCGGACGGTGACCCTGGAGTGCGCGGGCAACGGCCGGGCGCGGCTGCACCCCGCCCGGTCAGCCAGCCGTGGCTGGACGAGGCGGTCGGGACCGCGGCGTGGACCGGCTGCTCGCTGCCGGCGCTGCTGGCCGAGGCGGGCGTGCTCGACGGCGCGGTCGACGTCGCGTTCACCGGGCTCGACCACGGGACCGAGCGCGGGGTCGAGCAGGACTACGGCCGGGCGCTGCCGCTCGCGGACGCCACGGCGGAGGACGTGCTGCTGGCGTACGAGATGAACGGGGCGCCGCTGCCGCCGCAGCACGGCGCGCCCGTGCGGCTGATCGTGCCGGGCTGGTACGGGATGGCGCACGTGAAGTGGCTGCGGGAGATCACGGTGCTGTTCACGCCGTTCACCGGGTTCCAGAACGAGGTCGCCTACCGGTTGCGCACCTCGGCCGAGGATCCCGGCGTGCCGGTGTCGCGGATCCAGCCGCGGGCGCTGGCCGTCCCGCCGGGGTTCCCGGACTTCATGACCCGGCGGCGGGTCGTGGACGCGGGACCGGTGACCCTGTTCGGCCGCGCGTGGTCGGGCCGTGCCCTGGTGTCCGGAGTGGACGTGAGCGTCGACGACGGGCTGACGTGGACGTCGGCCTCGCTCGGGCCGAGCCGCTCGCGCCACGCGTGGCGGCCGTGGTCGTGCACGTGGGACGCGGTACCCGGCGAGTACACCCTGTGCTGCCGGGCGGCGGACGCCGAGGGCGTGCAGCCGGTGGAGCAGCCGTGGAACGTGCAGGGGATGGCGAACAACCTGGCGCAGCGGATCCCGGTGACCGTCCGCTGAGCCGGCGGTGGCCGGGTCGGCGACCCGGCCACCGTCTGTCCTATTGCGATGGATACACCACGCCGGCGGCGCTGCCGCCCCGGCGCTCCGGTTCGCCGGCGGCCAGCACCTCGCCACGGCCCAGGAACTCCAGGCCCGACGCCGCGCCGATGTCGCCGCTGGTCCTGATGTCCGGGTCCAGTGGCGACGTCGTGTTCACCGCGAACTCGTGCCCGAGCGCCTCCAGGCCCGCCACCACCGGCAGCTCCAGGAACGACGGCTCGACCTGCGTGGTCGACCCGTTGCGCTGGGAGGCACGCGGGGCGGCGATGGCCTCCGGCAGCGTCATGCCGAGGTCCACGCGGTTCAGCAGGATCTGCACCACCGTCGTGATGATCGATGCGCCGCCCGGGGAACCGACGGCCAGGAACGGCTTGCCGTGCTCGAGCACGATGGTCGGCGACATGCTCGAGCGCGGCCGCTTGCCCGGCGCCGCCAGGTTCGGGTCGGGGGCGTCACCCTGTGTCGGGGCGAAGTTGAAGTCCGTCAGCTCGTTGTTCAGCAGGAAACCGCGCCCCGGCACGACGATGCCGCTGCCGCCGAGCTGCTCGATGGTGTTGGTGTAGGACACCACGTTGCCCCACCGGTCGCTCACCACGAAGTGGTTCGTGTGCGCGCCCTGGTTGGCGTCCGGCGTGGCGGCACCGGGCGCGGTACAGGTGCCCGGGCCGAACGGGTCGCCCGGGGGCACCGGGCTCGTGGCCGCCGCGGCCGGGTCGATCTCGCACGCGCGCTGCCTGGCGAACCGGTCCGACAGCAGCTGCCGCTGTGGAACGTCCACATAGGCCGGATCGCCGAGGTAGCGCCCGCGGTCGGCGAACGCGAGGCGGGTCGCCTCCAGATAGTGGTGCAGTGCCTGTACGGGGTCCATTTCGGACAGCTCGAACCGCTCGAGGACGTTCAGCGACTCGCCGACCGTGATGCCGCCGCTGGACGACGGCGCCATGCCGTACACGTCGTACCCGCGGTAGCGCGCGTGCGCCGGGCGGCGGTCGATCGTGTGGTAGCGCTTGAGGTCGGGCAGTGTCATCAGGCCCGGCAGCGGGTCGATCGTCGCGTCCGGGGCCACCGGCGGCGTGCGCACCGCGTCCACCACGTCGCGGCCGACCGAGCCGCCGTACAGCGCGCCGGTGCCGTGGCGGGCGATCTCGCGGTAGGTGTCCGCGAGGTCCGGGTTGCGCATCGTCGAGCCGACCACCGGCAGTTCGCCGCCGGGCAGGAACAGCTCGCGCGTGGAGCCGAACTGCCGGAACCGCTTCTCGTTCTGCCGGGTCTGCTCGCGCAACGTCGCGTCGACGGTGAACCCCTCGTCGGCCACCTCGATGGCCGGCTCCAGGTTGTCCGCCAGGTCGAAGCGGCCCCACCGCTGCAGCGCACGCTCCCAGGTCGCCAGCATGCCCGGCACGCCGACGCCGAGCCCGCTCGTCACCGCGACCGGGAACGGGTAGGGCTCGCCGGTCACCGGATCGACGAACATCGTCTCGCTGCCGGCCCGCGGGGTGGTCTCGCGGCCGTCGATCGTGGACACCCGGTGCGTGCGCGCGTCGTAGTGGACGAAGTAGCCGCCCCCGCCGAGGCCCGCGACGTAGGGGTCGGTGACGCCGAGCGTCGCCGCGACGGCGACCGCCGCGTCGGTCGCGGTGCCGCCCTTGCGCAGCACGGCCAGGCCGGCCTCGGTCGACTCGGCGGTGTCCGACACGACCGCCCCGCCGTACCCGACGGCCACCGGTTCCTTGGCCGGCGCCCGGTCGGCAACGGCCGTGGTACCGCCGGCCGCGAGCGCGGAGACGAGCAGAACTCCTACCGACAGGGCCGAACCGATCCGGCGAGTGCGCATGCCGACTCCTTCTCGGGTGGGCGCGAAAGTGCCCCACTGTCTTACCCGCCCGGACGGCCGCGCACAACGACCCGGGAGGAAGAGGTCCGGCAAGTCCCGTGCCACGATCGACCCGTGATCATCGATCTCGTGCGGACGCTCGCCGCCGTGTCGGTACCGATCGTCGTGGCGGTCGTCGGCTACCAACTCAACCGGCGCCTCAAGCAATTGGAGGCGGACCAGTGGCGCAACCAGGAGTTGATCAAGGCGAGACTCCAGTACTTCGGTCAGCTCGCGCCGATGTTGAACGACCTGATGTGCTACCTCACCTTCATCGGCCGGTGGAAGGAGCTGACCCCGCCCCAAGTGGTGGCGATCAAGCGGGACACCGACCGCCTCTTCTTCTCCGTCTCACCGCTGTTCAGCCAGGGTGCGGTCGAGGCATACGAGAACTTCCTCGGCCACTGCTTCGAAACATTCGGACGGTGGGGCGCGGACGCGCGCATCCGCAGCGGCTTCGTCAGGCGTCGTGAGGCAGCGGGAAACCACTGGCGCACCGAATGGCAGGAGATGTTCACCTACTCGGAGATCGACGAGATCCAGGAGAGCGACCTCGACGAGATCCGCATCAGCTACGACAAGGTGCTCGCCGCGCTCGTGGACGACGTCAAGCTGCTCGTGTCGCGGGAGCGGTATGCACGCGCCGAGGTGACCATCAACGCACACTGACGGGTCAGGAGCGCTCGGGCGCCGCGGCCACCCGGCGGACGTCCGCGCCCAGGTTGATCAGGTTCTCCACGAGGCCCGGGTAGCCGCGGTCGATGTGGAAGACGTCCCACACCTCGGTCACGCCCTCGGCGCACAGGCCGGCCAGCACCAGGCCCACGCCGGCCCGGATGTCCGACGCCCAGACCGGTGCGCTGGACAGCCGCTCCACGCCGCGAACCACCGCGTGGTGGCCGTCGGTGCGGGCGTCGGCGCCCAGGCGGACCATCTCCTCGATGAACCGGAACCGAGCCTCGAACAGGTTCTCCGTGATCATCGACGTGCCGTCGGCGATGGAGGTCAGCGCGATCGCGAAGGGCTGGAGGTCGGTGGCGAAGCCCGGGTAGGGCAGGGTCACGAAGTCGATCGCGGTGGGCCGGTCGTGCTGCACCACGCGGAACGCCTGGCCGTTCAGGATCGACACCTCGGCCCCCGCGGTACGCAGCTTCTCCAGCACGAGGTCGAGGTGGTGCGGATCGACCCCGCGCACGGTGACGTCGCCGCGGGTCATGGCCGCCGCGAAGGCCCACGTGGCGCCGACGATCCGGTCGCCGATGACCCGGTGCTCGGTGGGCCGCAGGGCGTCCACGCCGTGCACGGTGAGCGTCGACGTGCCCGCACCCTCGATCTTGCCGCCCATCTGCCGCAGCATCGTGCACAGGTCGACGATCTCCGGCTCGCGCGCGGCGTTGTCGATCACCGTGGTCCCGTTCGCCAGCACGGCGGCCATCAGGATGTTCTCGGTGGCCCCCACGCTCGGGAAGTCCAGCCAGATCTGCGCACCGTGCAGGCCCTCGGCCTCGGCGACGACACAGCCGTGCTCGATCTCGCTGTGCGCGCCCAGCTGGCGCAGGCCGTTCTGGTGCATGTCCAGCGGCCGCGACCCGATCGCGTCGCCGCCGGGCAGCGCGACGACCGCGCGCTTGCAGCGGCCGACCAGGGGGCCGAGCACGCAGACCGACGCGCGCAGCTTGCCCATCGCCGCCGAGTCGGCGCGGTGGTTGAGCTCGGCCGGCGTGGTGATGGTGACCGTGTCGGCCGCGATGGCGACCTCGCACCCGAGGCTGCGCAGCACCTCGGCCATCAGCGGGACGTCCAGGATCTGCGGGCAGTTCGTGAGCGTGGTCGTGCCCTCCGCGAGCAACGCGGCGGCCATCAGCTTCAGCACGCTGTTCTTGGCGCCGACGACGTCGACCTCGCCGGACAGCCGCGCCCCACCATGAACCTGGAAGTGCTCCGTCACGAGCGCCCATCATGCCCCACGGCCGGCGTTCGCCTTCGCCGGGCGTCGCCCGCCACGGGTCCGCTACCCTGCGGCCATTGGGCGCAGAGAGGATGCGATGAAGGCCGCGAGACTGGCGAGCCCGGCCGGGTTCGCCTTGGTGCTGATGCTGTTCCTGTTCCTGCCGTTCCTGTCGGTGTCCTGCGACGTGGGGCTGGGCACCATCGGCGCCGACTACACCGGGGCGGGGCTCGCGACCGACGCGCGGCCCGAGGTCGAGGTCCCGCAGGGCCTGGAGGGCATCACGGAGGAGCTGCCCGGCTCACCCGATGACCCGGCGCCGGATCCCGGGGTGCAGGTGCTCGCGATCATCCTCGCGGTCGTGCTCGTGGCGGGCGTCGTGCTGCCGTTCCTGCCGCGACTGGCGCACCAGGTGCGGCTGCGGATGTTCGGTGGCGCCGCGCTCGCGGTGGTCGCCGGCATCGTCGCGATCGTCACGCAGGTCGTCGCCCAGTCGAACCTGACCGCTCGGCTCACCGACTACGCGCGGGGCCTGGCCACCGACGAGCAGCCGCCGCCCAGTGCGGACGACGTCGCCCAGCTCGTCCACTCCGGGGTCGGCTTCTGGCTCGCGATGGTGTTGCTGGTGGTGCTCGTGCTGGCGAGCGTGGGCTTCGTCTACCGGGACCGGATCTTCCCCGGGAGCGGGCCTCCGTCTACCGGTCGGTCGCCCGGGCCGTCGACCGGGCCGATCTGGCGGTCCAGGCAGGACCGAACCGAGTCGGACTGACGGACGGGCTTGACCTCGACTTAGGTGGAGGTTGCACGCTTGCGGCATGCGTGCGGTGTGGTTGACGGAATTCGGCGGGCCGGAGGTGCTCGTCGCTCGGGACACACCCGACCCGGAGCCCGGGCCGGGGCAGGCGCTGATCGAGGTGGCGCACGCCGGCATCACGTTCATCGAGACGCAGTTCCGGGCCACCGGCACCGGCCCGTTCCGGCTGGCGCCGCCGCTGATCCTCGGCAACGGTGTCGGCGGCGTGGTCGTCGCGGTCGGCGACGGGGTGGACCCGGGCCTGGTCGGCACCCGGGTGGTCAGCGGCACCGGCGGCTCGGGCGGCTACGCGTCCCGGGCCGCCGTCGACGCGGACGGCGTGTACCCGGTGCCCGACGGCCTCGCGCTCGACACGGCGACGGCCCTGCTGGCGGACGGTCGCACGGCGACGATGCTGGTCCGCACGGCCGAGCCCAAGCCGGGCGAGCGGGTGCTCGTCGAGGCGGCCGCCGGCGGGGTCGGCACCCTGCTCGTGCAGCTGGCGAAGGCGGCCGGCGCGCACGTGGTCGCGGCGGCCGGTGGGGCACGCAAGCTCGACCTGGCACGCGCGCTGGGCGCCGACGAGGCCGTGGACTACCGGTCGCCGGGCTGGCCGGACCGGGCCGGCTCGGTCGACGTCGTGTTCGACGGGGTCGGCGGAGAGGTCGGCCGGGCGGCGTTTGAGCTGCTCCCCCGCGGCGGGCGGATGCTGCGCTTCGGCCTGGCGAGCGGCAGCTGGACCTCGGTGACGGAGGAGGAGGCGGCCGCGCGCGGCGTCACGCTGGTGCGGAGCACGCCGACCCAGGAGGAGCTGCGCGACTGCACGCGCAGCGCGCTCGCGGAGGCGGCCGCGGGACGGCTGCGCCCGGTCATCGGCCAGCGCTTCGGGCTGGAGCAGGCGGCGGACGCACACGCGGCGATCGAGTCCCGCGCCACAGTGGGCAAGACCCTCCTGGAGGTAGCGGGCTGAGCCCGTAAGGTCGGGTCATGGCCGTTCACATCACTCGCGTGTACACGAAGGTCGGCGACGACGGCACCACCGCGCTCGGTGACGGGCGCCGGGTGCCCAAGACCGACGCACGCCTGGCCGCGTACGCCGACGTGGACGAGGCGAACGCGGCGATCGGCGTCGCGGTCGCCATGGGCGGGCTCACCGACGAGATCGCCGACGTGCTGCGCGCCGTCCAGAACGACCTCTTCGACGTCGGCGCCGACCTGTGCGCGCCGGTGGTGGCGGACCCGAAGTACCCGCCGCTGCGTATCACCGAGCCCTACGTCGAGCGGCTCGAGGGCTGGTGCGACGACTTCAACGCCCGGGTGCCGAAGCTGAACTCGTTCATCCTGCCCGGCGGTACCGCGGGCGCGGCGCTGCTGCACGTCGCCCGCACGGTCACCCGGCGCGCCGAGCGCAGCGCGTGGCGGCTCGTCGAGACCGACGCCGAGCGCACCAACACGCTCGCCGCAAAGTACCTCAACCGGCTCTCCGACCTGCTGTTCGTCCTGTCCCGGGTGGCGAACCCGGGCGGCGACGTGCTCTGGGCCCCGGGCGGCGGTCGCTGAGCCGATGCACGCCCTCGACCGGGGCCTCCAGTTCGACCTCGCGACGCTGCTCGACAGACGCGCGGCCCTGACCCTGCTCGGCGGCGCGGGGCTCGCGGCCCTCGCCGGCTGCGGCAGCACGGACCCGACCCCGCCTCCCACGACGGAGGGCACGGATGCGACCGGCGGCCGGCTCGAGGAGATCCGCGAGGAGACCGCCGGCCCCTTCCCCGGCGACGGCTCCAACGGGCCCAACGTGCTCACCGAGAGCGGCATCGTCCGCGCCGACATCCGCCCAAGCTTCGGCTCCGCGAGCGGGACCGCCGACGGCGTGCCGCTGCGCATCGAGCTGACCGTCGTCGAGGCCGACACCGGCGACCCGCTGCCCGGCGTGGCGGTGTACGCGTGGCACTGCGACCGTGGCGGGGCCTACTCGCTGTACTCCCCGGGCGCCGAGGAGAAGAACTACCTGCGCGGCGTGCAAGAGGCCGACGGCGCCGGCGCGCTGGCGTTCACCAGCATCTTCCCGGCGGCGTACGCGGGCCGGTGGCCGCACGTCCACTTCGAGGTCTACCCCGCCCTGGCCGACGCGACATCGGCCGGCACGCGGCTCGTCACCTCGCAGCTCGCGCTCCCCCAGGACGCGTGCGAGGCCGTCTACGCCACCGACGGCTACGAACAGAGCGTCGCGAACCTGGCGCGGACCTCGCTGGAGAGCGACGGCGTGTTCAGCGACGGGTGGGACACCCAACTGGCCGACGTGACCGGCGACGCCACCAACGGATACGCCGCGACGCTGACCGTTCCGGTCTAGCCCGTGCCTAGGACGCCCATGGGAGGCGGCCGGGCGGGGCGGACTCGAGCCAGGACAGGAAACCCGTGAGCGCGTCCGGGCTCATGGCGATCTCGATCTCCGGTTCGCCGGCCGAGGCATGTAGGTCGGAGAAGCGGAGCACTCGCGAGCCCGGCGGCATGCCGTACAGCTCGGTGCCGGACGGGTCGCGGCGGTCGGCGATCTCCAGGCCGCTGCGGTGGATCACGCGGTCCGGGCCCAGCCGGAGACTGAGCACGCGGAACCAGACGAACTCATCGCCCTGATAGCGGCCGACCCCGAGGTGCCACCCCTTGCCCGACGGGTCCAGCCTGGTGCGGAGCGCGGTGTGCACGCCACCCGAACGCAGCGCGCGCAGCCTGCGCACCGTGAGCCACCCCAGCACGACGAGGACCAGGAAGAGGACCGCTCCGGTTATCACGGTGATGTCCACGGCCCGTCCCTGCCCGTCCCGCCGACCTCAGTCCATCTGCCCTGCGGCGCGGGGCCGGCGGATCACTCTGGCACACAAGCTCATCCGTCCACTCGGCGCGACCACGGTCAGCTGGAGAGACATGTCGGCCACGCCGTACCTCCCTTGTCCGGAGCATCGATCCGAGGCTTTCGCAGTGTAATTGGTCTGGAGACGACGTCACCACTCAGGCCGATTTTCATCTGGGTGAGACCAGTCACCCAGGCTCGTTGTCCGAAGTAGACACAACGAGCGACGCCCCGGCCATTGCCAGGGGCGTCGCTCGTGGATGAAGGCCGGTCAGACCGGCGAGTGACCCATCGCGCGCAGTCGCGCCCGGGCCTTCCTCCGCAGTTCCTCGTCGTCACTCTGGAAGTCGCGCTGCGCCTGGTCGACGTCGATCTCCTCGGCGGGCTCGGCCCCCTCGGCCAGGATCGCCACGCCCTCCTCGGTGACCGAGAGGAAGCCACCGTGGACGGCGGCGTGGAACTCTTCACCGTCCACCGTGTCGATCCGGACCATCTCGCCCTCGACGATCTCGGCGACCAGCGGGACGTGCCGCGGCATGATGCCGATCTCGCCCGCGGTGGTCCGGGCGAACACGAACGTGGCCTGCCCGGACCAGAGCAGCCGGTCCGGCGCCACCAGCTCGACGCGCATGTCAGCCACGTGAGTCTCCTCGTTCGGTGCGGTGGTCGATACCGTCCGGCGTCACTTCTTGGTGATCTCGTTGTACTTGCGCTCCAGGTCCTCGAGGCCACCGATCAGGAAGAACGCCTGCTCCGGCATGTGGTCGAAGTCGCCCTTGGTGAGCTTGTCGAACGCCTCGATGGTCTCCTTGAGCGGCACGGTCGAGCCCGGCTGCCCGGTGAACTGCTCGGCCGCCATCATGTTCTGCGACAGGAACCGCTCGATCCGCCGCGCCCGGCCGACCAGCTGCTTGTCCTCTTCGGACAGCTCGTCGATGCCGAGGATGGCGATGATGTCCTGCAGGTCCTGGTAGCGCTGCAGGATCCGGATGACCTCCTGCGCGACCCGATAGTGCTCCTCGCCGACGATCGCCGGGTCGAGGATGGTCGAGCTCGAGGCCAGCGGGTCCACCGCCGGGAAGATGCCCTTGGAGAACACTGCCCGGGAGAGCTCGGTGGTGGCGTCCAGGTGGGCGAACGTGGTGGCCGGCGCGGGGTCGGTGTAGTCGTCCGCGGGCACGTAGATCGCCTGCATCGAGGTGATCGACCGGCCCTTGGTCGAGGTGATCCGCTCCTGCAGCTCACCCATCTCGTCGGCCAGCGTCGGCTGGTAGCCCACCGCGGACGGCATGCGGCCGAGCAGCGTGGAGACCTCGGAGCCGGCCTGGGTGAACCGGAAGATGTTGTCGATGAACAGCAGCACGTCGACGTTCTTCACGTCGCGGAACCACTCCGCCATCGTCAGCGCGGACAGCGCGACCCGCATGCGGGTGCCCGGCGGCTCGTCCATCTGACCGAACACCAGCGCGGTGTCCTTGAGGACGTTCGCCTCCTGCAGCTCCAGCCACAGGTCGTTGCCCTCACGGGTGCGCTCACCGACGCCGGCGAACACCGAGGTACCACCGAAGTTGCGGGCGATGCGGTTGATCATCTCCTGGATGAGCACCGTCTTGCCCACGCCCGCGCCGCCGAACAGGCCGATCTTGCCACCACGCACGTACGGGGTGAGCAGGTCGACGACCTTCAGACCGGTCTCGAGCATCTCGGTGCGGCCCTCGAGCTGGTCGAACGCCGGCGCCGGACGGTGGATGCCCCAGTGCTCGAGGTTCTCGCCGTAGCCGGGCTCGTCGAGGCAGTGGCCGAGCGCGTTGAACACGTGGCCCTTGACCTCGTCGCCGATCGGCACGGAGATCGGCCGGCCGGTGTTGACGACGTCCTTGCCGCGCACCAGGCCGTCGGTGGGCTGCATGGAGATCGTGCGCACGACGTTGTCGCCGATGTGCTGGGCGACCTCGAGGGTCAGCGTCTTGGACAGGTCCTCGAACTCGACCTCGGCGTGCAGTGCGGTGAACAGCTCCGGCATCGCGTCGCGGGGGAACTCGACATCGACGACCGGCCCGGTGATCCGCAGCACGCGACCGTCGGTCGTCGATGCGGACGTTGGCGAGGAAACAGTGGCAGTCATAGGTCAGTCATCACTTCCTGCGGCGGCCGCGAGCGCGTCAACGCCCCCGACGATCTCGCTGATCTCCTGGGTGATCTGGGCCTGGCGGGCCCGGTTGGCTTCGAGGGTCAGGTCCCGGATGAGGTCGTTCGCGTTGTCCGTGGCGGCCTTCATCGCACGCCGCCGGGACGCGGACTCCGAGGCCGCCGCCTCCAGCAGCGCCGCCCACACCCGGGCGGACAGGTACCGCGGCAGCAGCGACCCGAACAGCTCCTCCGGATCCGGCTCGAACTCGTACGAGGGCGTCGGGCCGACGTCCTCCGCGCCGTACTCGACCTCGATCGGCGCCAGCCGGTGCGCCACCGCGGTCTGGGTGAGCATGCTGGCGAACTCGGTGTAGACGATGTGGATCTCGTCCGCGTTGAGCGGCTCACCACCCTCGCCGGTGCCCAGCGGAGCCGACTCGTCCTCGGCGTACTCGGTGCCGGCGAGGAACGCGGAAACCAGCGTCCGCGCCGCCTCCGCGGCGGCCGGGTAGTTCGGCTGCTCGGAGAAACCGGTCCACGAGCCGGCGATCGCGCGCTGGCGGAACTTGTAGTAGCTGAGGCCCTTGCGGCCGATGACGTACAGCAGCGGCTCCTTGCCCTGCTCGCGCAGCAGGGTCATCAGCTCCTCCGCCCTGCGCAGCACGTTGGCGTTGTAGCCGCCACACAGTCCCCGGTCGCTGGTCACCACCAGCACCGCGGCCAGGTCGCGGTTCTCCCGCTCGACCAGCAGCGGGTGATCCAGCGCGGCGGTCTCGGCCAGCGCGGAGACCACACCGATGATCCCGTCGGTGTACGGCCGTGCCGACTCCACCCGCGCCTGTGCCTTGGCGATGCGCGAGGTGGCGATCAGCTCCTGCGCCTTGGTGATCTTCCTCATCGACTGGGTCGCGCGGATCCGCCGACGAAGGATGCGTACCTGTGCAGCCATGGGTCTACCCGGTCACTTCCGCGCCGGTGCGGCGCGCCGGACCTTGACCGACTCGCGGCCGATCTCGCTCTCGTCCAGCGCCTCGGCCTCCGGCTCGTTGACCACCGAGCTGCCGTCGGACGCGGTGAACTGCTGCTTGACGTCGTTGATGGCCTTGACCAGGCGCTCCTCGTTGTCGTCGGAGAGGTCCTTGGTGTCGCGGATCTCCGCGAGCACGCCGGCCTCGTGGTGACGCACGTGCTCGAGCAGCTCGGTCTCGAACCGGCGCACGTCGCCGACCGGGACCGTGTCGAGGTGGCCCCGGGTGCCGGCGTAGATGGCCACCACCTGCTCCTCGGCCGGCAGCGGCGAGTACTGCGGCTGCTTGAGGACCTCGACCAGCCGCTCGCCGCGGTCGAGCTGCGCGCGGGACGCGGCGTCGAGGTCGGAGGCGAACGCGGAGAACGCCTCCAGCTCGCGGAACTGGGACAGGTCCAGCCGCAGCGAGCCGGCCACCTTGCGCATGGCCTTGATCTGCGCGGCACCACCCACCCGGGAGACCGAGATGCCGACGTTGATCGCCGGACGGACGCCCTGGTTGAACAGGTCAGTCTCCAGGAAGCACTGGCCGTCGGTGATCGAGATGACGTTGGTCGGGATGTAGGCCGACACGTCGTTGGCCTTGGTCTCGATGATCGGCAGGCCGGTCATCGAGCCGCCGCCCAGCTCGTCGGACAGCTTCGCGCAGCGCTCCAGCAGGCGGGAGTGCAGGTAGAACACGTCGCCGGGGAACGCCTCGCGGCCCGGCGGGCGACGCAGCAGCAGCGAGATCGCGCGGTAGGCCTCGGCCTGCTTGGTGAGGTCGTCGAACACGATCAGGACGTGCTTGCCCTGATACATCCAGTACTGGCCCAGCGCCGAGCCGGTGTAGGGAGCGAGCCACTTGAAGCCGGCCGAGTCCGACGCGGGCGCCGCGATGATCGTCGTGTACTCGAGCGCGCCGGCGTCGTCGAGCGCCTGGCGGACACCGGCGATGGTGGAGCCCTTCTGGCCGATCGCGACGTAGATGCAGCGCACCTGCAGCTTCTCGTCGCCGGACTCCCAGTTCTCCTTCTGGTTCATGATCGTGTCGACGCAGACCGCGGTCTTGCCGGTCTTGCGGTCACCGATGATCAGCTGGCGCTGGCCGCGGCCGATCGGCGTCTGCGAGTCGATCGCCTTGATGCCGGTCTGCAGCGGCTCCTTCACCGGCTGCCGGTTGATCACGCTCGGCGCCTGCAGCTCGAGTGCGCGGCGCTCGTCGGCCGCGATCTCGCCGAGGCCGTCCACCGGCTCGCCGAGCGGGTTCACCACGCGGCCGAGGAAGGCGTCGCCCACCGGCACCGAGAGGACCCGGCCGGTCCGCTTGACCGACTGGCCCTCCTCGATCTTCTCGAAGTTACCGAGGATGACCGCGCCGATCTCGTGGACGTCGAGGTTCTGCGCGACGCCCAGCACCCCGCCCTCGAACTCGAGCAACTCACTGGTGACGGCCGATGGAAGGCCCTCGACCCGGGCAATGCCGTCCCCGGCCAGGGTGACGGTGCCCACCTCCTCGCGCGAGGTCTCGGGCGAGAAGGTGGAGACGTAGTTTTCGATCGCGCTCCGGATCTCGTCTGAGGAGATCGTCAGCTCCGCCATGGCTCTCTGGTCCCTGCTCTCTGATTGCTCAACTTGGTTCTTGGGGCTGGAGTGCACCCGCACTCAGCCGGACAGCTCCTGCCGGGCCCGCGCGAGCCGCGTCGCGACGCTGCCGTCGATCACTTCGTCACCGACCCGGATGACGAGCCCGCCCAGCTGATCCGGGTCGAGCTCCACCTGCACCGAGACGGCCCGGCCGTACATCCTCGACAGGGCGTCGGTGAGCCGCCGCTCCTGCGCGGCCGTCAGCGGGACGGCGGCGGTGACCCGCGCGACCGATCGCTCCCGGCGCGCCGCGGCGAGCTCGGCCAGGTCGTTGACCACGGCCTCCAGCGAGCGACCCCGCGGCAGCCGCACCGACTGCCGCAGCAGCGCCAGTGTGACCGGCCGGACCTTGCCGCCCACCAGCCCGTCGAGCAGCTCGAGGCGGCGGTCGGCCGGCTGGGCGTCGTCGACCAGCAGCTCCCGCAGCCGGGTCTCGGAGTCGAGGACCCGGGCGAACCGGAACAGCTCGTCCTCCACGTCCTCGAGCGAGCCGTCCTGCGCGGCCACCGCCAGCATCGCGTGCCTGGCGAGCACCTCGGTCGCGTCGACCAGGTCGATCGACCGCGACCACCTGGCCGTCGCCAGCCCGGTGAACGTCTCCAGCGCGGCGCCGGAGACCTTGCCGCCGAACACCGTGTCGGCCAACCGGGTCCGATCGGCCCGCGCGGTCGCCGGGTCGGCGAGCAGCCGCCGCAGCGCCCGCTCCCGGACCAGTACGCCGGCGATCTCGAACAGTTCGGTCGACAGGTCCCGCACGCCCTCGGCGGCGGTGCCCTCGATCCGCTCGTCCAGCCGCAGCGTGGCGGTGGCCAGCGCTTCCCTGCTCGCGGCCTGCATCACCATCACGCATCACCCCTGGTGGCGGTCGCGGCGGCACCGACCGTGTCGTCCGGCGCGGACATGGCCTCGAGCTCGTCGAGGAACCGGTCGACGGTCGCCTTGCGCTTGGTGTCGCGCGACAGGTGCGCGTTGACCAGGTCGGCCGCCGCGTCGGCGGATAGCTGACCGATGCGCGTACGCAGCTCGCGGATGACCTGCTGGCGCTGGGTGGCCAGATCCTCCTGGCCGCGCTGCCTGATCCGCTCGATCTCCCGCTCGGCCGCCGCCCGCATCTCCTCGACGATGCGCTGCCCGTCGGCGCGGGCCGCGTCACGGATCTTGGCCGCCTCGGTGCGCGCCTCGGCGAGCGCCTCGCTGTACTGCTTCTCCGCGGCGGCCAGCCGCTCGGTGGCCTTCTGGGCGTCCTCGACCTGCTTGCCGACCGTCTCCCGCTGGCCCTTCATGATCTTGCGCACCGGCGGCACGACGAACCGCCAGAGCACCCACAGGACGACCAGGAAGCCGACGAACTCACCGATCCACTCAGCCATCAGCGCTTCCTTCCACCCGCAGCGACGTTCTCACCGACGATCCGGCTCGCCAGGGTCCGCGACAGCTCGGCCACGTGAGGCTCCAGGTCGCGCACGACCTGCTCGCGCTGGGCCGCCAGCTGCTCGTCGCCCGCGCGGCGCAGCCGCGTCACCTCGGCACTGGCCTGCCCACGCAGCTCGTCGAGCACCTTCTGGCCCTCGGCTCGCGCCGTGTCGCGGATCTTGCCCGCCTCGGCCCGGGCCTCGGCCAGCGCCTCGCGGTGCCGCTGCTCCGCAGCGGCGAACTTCTCGTCCGCCTTCTTGCTCTCGTCGGCCTGCCGTTGCACCATCTCGCGGCGGTCCGCCATGGCCTTGCGAACGGGTGGCACGACGAACCGCCACATCACGAACAGCACGATCGCGAAGATCAGCGATTCGACGATGATGGTGGCATTCGGCAGCAGGAAGTTCGGTTTCTCCTCTTCCTGCGCCAGAAAGAGCGCGCTCGTGGCAGGCATTTAGGCGCCGGCGAAGACGAACAGGAGGAGGGCGGCGAACGCGACGTTGATGAAGTAGTTTCCCTCGGCGAACGCGACGGTCATGAAGAACGGGGTGTACAGGCGGCCCTGTGCCTCCGGCTGCCGCGCGACACCGGCCACCAGCTGGCTACCGGCGAGGCCGTCACCGATCGACGCACCGGCGGCACCGCCGGCGAGGGCGAGGCCACCACCGATGTAGGCACCCGCGGTGGCGATCGCGTCTCCGAGTTCAGCTCCCTGTGCCACGAAACTCTCCTAATCTTTCCTAAGTACTGGTCGGATCTAATGTGTACGGACGAACCGGTCGGGAATTCGGAAAGGTCAGTGCGCTTCCTCCCGGTCCTCCATCGACTGGCTGAAGTAGATGATGGTCAGGAAGGCGAAGATGAACGCCTGAACCAGACCGATGAACAGGTCGAACAGTTTCCAGCCGGCAGAAGGCAGCCACATGATGTACGCGGGCATCAACGTGAACAGGCTCAGCATCACGCCGCCGGCGAAGATGTTGCCGAAAAGTCGCAGCGAATGCGAAACGACGCCGGTGATCTCCTCGAGGATCCACATCGGCGCGAGCTTGGGGTTGTGGCCCTTGGCTATGTGCAGGAACTGCCCTCCCGCGCCGCCGTGCCGGCGACTACCCGCGATCTGCCGCCAGATGAACACCATCACGGCCAGCGGGTAGCACAGGTTCACGTCCGCGGTCGGCGGCGGCAGGTAGTGGTGCAGCGGCAGGACGACCAGCCAGTTGCAGACCAGGATGAAGACGAACAGGGCGATCGACAGAGGGACCAGGAACGGGGCGGTACGCACACCGATGCTGGTCTCGATCTGGTCGCGCAGGAACTTCGTGACCCCCTCGAAGAACAGCTGCGGACCGCTCGGCACTCCCGCGGTGACCCTGGCGCGGACCCAGAACCCGAGGGCGACCACGACGGCCGCCGCGACGAGCGTGCCGAGAATCGTGTCGGCGTGCAGCGTCATGCCGAAGACGTGCCATTCCGAGTGGACGCCGACCTCGATCGTCTCGGCGGCGAGGACGGTTTCGCTCATGAGGTGCGCCGCTCCTTGATTACCGGCATCGCCGTGTTGCCGATGATGATCACCTGGAAGACCGCGAGCCCGAAGAACACGCCCAGGCCGTCCGGCCGGACGAAGATGCCGAGCGCGACGGCGATCGCCGTGATCGCGATCAGGCGCTGCACGGAGGAGAAGCCGACCGCCTTCTTGCTCGGGTTATCGCTGGCGATGACCTTGGCCACGGACTTCTGCAGCAGCCGCGTGTTGAGCAGCCCGAGACCCAGGCCGACCACGCCGAGAATGCCCATCACGATGTGCCCGAGCAGGCCACACACCACCAGCCCGACGGCACCGACCGCGGCGGCCATGAGTACCGGTCGCCGGAGGTTCACCACGGTCGCGGCCGGCACGTTGGCCGCCGCGGCTTGCAAGGCTGACACGACTGAACCTCGACCTCAATTCTTCATGAATCGCCGGAACTTGAAATACGCGTAGAAACATGCGGTCGAGATTCCGACCGCCAGACCGACAAGAGCGAATATCGGCAGTGTGTTGGCCTTGGAGTCGATGAACCAACCCAGCAACATTCCGCCTGCGATCAGAACGGCGATCGCGGAGCCGACGCCGAGGAGCTCCCGGGGGCTGGGCGGCGTTGGTGTCACGACGACCAGGCCTACCGGCCGGCTATAGGCACGTGATGATCACTCATGCGCATGCTCCTTGTCGGTCGAAGCGACGGCGGTCGTGCTGCCAAGGCCCCTTGGCGGATCCAGCCGTCGCGGGCCGGCGTGTCCCCAATGCCTCCCTTGGGGACGAATCGCACGCTATCACACGATTCGCCCCCCCTTTTCGGCGGCCTGAGGTGCGAAGTCGGGGGTGTTCAAGGTCAGGATCTGCCGGTCTCCCGCAGCCGTGGGATGGCCGAGATGACGAGTGCGATGAGAAGCCCGATACCCATCCCCCAGACGACCGCGAACGTGTCGAAAAGGGTCAGCGCGACAGCGCCGAAGGCCAGGACGGCGGCCCACAGGTAGATCAGCAGGACCGCCCGGCGCTGCGAGTGGCCGATCTCCAGCAGCCGGTGGTGCAGGTGCATCTTGTCCGCGTGGAACGGGCTCAACCCCTTGCGGGTGCGCCGGACGATCGCCATCAGCAGGTCCAGCAGCGGCACGAACAGCACCGCGGCGACCACCAGCAGCGGGGAGAGCAGGGCGATCGCCGTGCTCGCGTTGAACTCGACGACCCGGCCGGACGCCGAGGTCGTCGCGGCGGCCATCATCAACCCGAGCAGCATCGAGCCCGAGTCGCCCATGAAGATCTTGGCCGGCTGGAAGTTGTGCGGCAGGAAGCCCAGGCAGGCGCCCGCGAGGGTGGCCGCGATCAGTGCCGGCGCGTAGTTGCTGACGTCGCCGCCGGTCTGCTTGAGCAGGTTGAGTGAGAAGGCACACGTCGCGGTCGCCGAGATGAGCCCGATGCCGGCGGCGAGCCCGTCCAGGCCGTCCACGAAGTTCATCGCGTTGACCATGGTGACCACGAGCAGCACGGTGATCAGCGCGCCCTGGTTCTGGTCGAGCACCAGGCGCGAGCCGAGCCCGTCCTCCGCGCCCCACGGCACCCAGACGATGACCCACTGCAGGCCGAGCAGCACCAGGATGCCCGCGCACGTGGTCTGGCCGGCGAGCTTGGTCAGCGAGTCCAGCTCGTAGCGGTCGTCGAGCATGCCGACCAGCACGATCAGCCCGCCGCCGATCAGCACGGCCATCGGGTCGAGGGTGTACTCGAACGCGCGGCGCAGCACCGGCAACTGGTGGGCGAGGAACATCCCGCCGCACACACCGACGTACATGGCGAGTCCGCCCAGCCGCGGGATCGGCACCGTATGCACGTCGCGCTGGCGGGGGTGGGCGACCGCGCCCCAGCGGATCGCGAGGCGCCGCACCATGCCGGTGCACAGGAACGTCACCACCGCGGTGGTCAGCGCCACCAGCATGTACTCCCTGATCGGGAGCCCGGCCGGCTGGTAGTCCTGCGCGAGGTTCACCCGACGCCCCTCGGGTACGCGGGGTGGGCGGCGGTGAGGCGGGTTACCGCGGCCGCCACGTCCGCGAGCTCGGCGTCACCGCTGCCGGTGCCCGACTCGGTGCGCACGGCGCGGCCGATCAGCCGGGCGATCTCGGCCATGTCCGGCTCGGTCATGCCCTGCGTGGTCACGCACGGCGAGCCGATCCGGATGCCGGACGCGGTGGCCGGCGGAGCCGGGTCGAACGGGATCGCGTTCTTGTTCAGCGTGATGCGCGCGGCGTCGCAGCGGCGCTCGGCCTCCGCGCCGGTGAGCTCGAGCGGCCGCACGTCCAGCAGCGCGAGGTGGGTGTCGGTGCCGCCGGACACCGCGCGCATGCCCTCGGCCTCCAGCCCCTTGGCCAGCGCGACGGCGTTCGCCACGACCTGGGCCGCGTAGTCCTGGTACTCCGAGGTGGCCGCCTCGCGGAGCGCGACCGCCTTGGCGGCGACGGCGTGCATCAGTGGGCCGCCCTGGCCGAACGGGAACACCGCCTTGTCGACCGCCTTCGCGTGCTCGGCACGGCAGAGGATCATGCCTCCGCGCGGACCGCGCAGAACCTTGTGGGTGGTGAACGTCACGACGTCGGCGAACGGCACCGGGGACGGGATCGCCCTGCCGGCCACCAGCCCGACGAAGTGCGCGGCGTCGACCATCAGGATCGCGCCGACCTCGTCCGCGATCGAGCGGAACGCCGCGAAGTCGACGAGCCTCGGGTACGCGGTGGCCCCCGCGATGATCATCCGCGGCTCGTGCGCGATGGCGAGGTCGCGGACCTGGTCGTAGTCGATCAGCTCGGTGTCCGCGCGCACGCCGTAGGCGACCGGGCGGAACCAGTTGCCGGAGAAGTTGACCTTCGACCCGTGCGTGAGGTGGCCGCCCTGCTTGAGGTCCATCGCGAGCACGACGTCATCCGGCTCGCAGAACGCCGCGTACGCGGCGAGGTTCGCGCTCGCCCCCGAGTGCGGCTGGAGGTTCGCGTGCTCCGCGCCGAACAGCTCCTTCGCGCGCGCGATGCCGATCTCCTCGGCGACGTCGACCTGCCCGCAGCCGCCGTAGTAGCGCCGACCCGGGTAGCCCTCGGCGTACTTGTTGGACAGTGTCGATCCGAGCGCCGCGAGCACGGCCGGGCTCGTCAGGTTCTCACTGGCGATCAGCTGCAGCCCGCCCCTGAGGCGCTCGAGCTCGCCGAGCACGACATCGGCGATCTCGGGATCCGTGCTGGCCAGGGCGTCGAAGTCCGGGCCCCAGAACGGCGTGTCCAAGCCAGTAGCTCTCTTCTCGGCGCTGTTGTCGGGCCAGGCTACCGCGCGTCCACCGCTCCAGACCCGCGAGTCCGACGCTCCGGACCGGCGTCAGCCGGCCACGGTCAGGACAACCGCCGGCCGGGCGCGCATGCCCTCGTCGTCCTCGTCGTCGTCACCGTCGTCATCCCCCTCGCTGTCGTTGCACGCGGCGAGCACGAGCGTGGCGAACATCGCGGCCAGGACGGCGAGCATGCGGAACGAACGACGCTTCTTGTCGACCGGCATCAAGGACTTCCTTTCGTGGGTTGAACAATCCGTACGTCAGTATCCCTACCGGCCGAGCGTCACGCCGGTTACCCGGCGGTCCGGACCTCGGTGCCGATCACCTCGGACACGGCGGCGACGCTGACCGCGCCCTCGCGCACCACGACCGGCTCGTCGCCGGACAGGTCGACGATGGTGGAGGGCACCGGCTCCCCCGACGGGCCGCCGTCGAGGTAGACCGCGACCGACTCGCCGAGCTGATCACGTGCCTCGCCGGCGTTCACGGCCGGCGGGTGCCCGGAGCGGTTCGCGCTCGACACCGCCATCGGGCCGACGTCGCGGAGCAGCTCGATCGCCACCGGGTGCAGCGGCATCCGGATCATGACGGTGCCGTGGCTGCGGCCGAGGTCCCAGGACAGCGACGGCGCGTGTGGCAACACGATCGACAGGTCGCCCGGCCAGAACGCCTCGATCAGCGCCCGGGCCGGCTGCGGCACGGACAGCACGAGGCCGTCGATCGTCGACCACGAGCCGACGAGCACGCCGACCGGCATGTCCGGGCCGCGGTTCTTGGCCGCCAGCAACGCCTTCACCGCGGTCGAGGAGAACGCGTCCGCCCCGATGCCGTACACGGTGTCGGTCGGCATGACCACGAGCCGACCGGCCCGCACCGCGCTCGCGGCGGCGGCCAGCCCGTCCGCACGGTCGGGTTCCTTGCCGCAGTCGTACACCACACTCACGGGCGAAACCTTAGACCCCGGGCCGGGTGATCCGTGGGGCCATCTCGTCGGCGCGGCGGCGCCAGGTCTGCCGGCGGAAGCGCCACACGATCACGAACAGCAACAGGGCCCCCAGCACGACGCCGGCGATCACCAGGGCCGGGCTGCCCATCAGCCCGCCGGCGACGACCGTGATCAGTCCCATCGCGACGACCAGCACGGCCAGGCTGACCGCGATCCCCTCCGGCGCCCAGGTCCACCGACGGCCCAACGCGACCTCGCCCCGCAGTTGCTCCGCGCCGCGGTCGAGCTCGGTGTCGTCGACCTCCAGGGACAGGATCCGCTCGGCCGCCTGCTCGCAGATCAGCAGCTGCTGCTCGCTCGTGATCACCAGGGTGTCGTCGGCGGTGCGGGAGCGGCTCTGCTCGGCCACCGAGAACCAGGCGCTCGCGAGGTAGTACCGCAACGTCGGATCCTGCGGCCGGTCGGCGACGAGGTGCTCCAGGTCGGCGATCGAGGCGGTGGCCCGGCCCTCGCCGATCAGCACCTGGCCGATGCCGAGCTTGGCCAGCAACGCCGCGACCCCGCCGGCGGGCAGCGCCCGGCGGTAGTGCTCCTCCGCCGTGCGCCACTTGCCGCGCGCGAGATACACGTCACCGATCCCCACCTGGTCGAGCGGATGATCACGCAGCCGGGCCGCGGCATCGAACCTCTCCAGCGCCTCGTCCAGGCGGCCGTCGAGCAGGGCTGACCTGGCCGAATACGCCTGCTCGCGACCCGCGACGTCCCAGTCCGGAAGGTCGTCGGGCACCAGCCGCCACTTGACGATCACGTCCTGCCACGCGCGAAGCATTGGATCACCCCCGCCGGCACGTTACTCTCAGTACACCCGTGTCGGGGGGTAGTGATAGGTGAAATTGGTGGCTAGCGTGCGGTCGCTGAGCACGAGGTGGCTGGCGGTCTGTTGTGCGGCGGGGTACGTCGTGGTCAGCACGGTGCTCGGTGCGGCACTGCTGATGCGGCCACAGGTTCCGTCGGCCGCGAGCCCCGAGCCGTCCTCGCCGACCTACGTCGCGGACGAGGGCGCGCGCACTCCGGCCACGACACGTCCGCCGCCGCGGGGCTTCCGCCACGTGTCCGGCCCGGCGGAGATCCAGACCGTGATCCCGGTCGGCTGGCGGATAGCACGGGCCGGCGGGCCGGGCGCGATGCGGGCGTCCGACCCGTCCGACGCCGGCCGCGCCCTCGGCTACGGCGGCGCACCGGCCGCGTCGACCGACATCGAGCGGCTGCACCTCACGTCCGAGACGCTGTTCGCCGAGCGCACGACCGGCTACGAGCGCCTCGGCCTGAGCCGGGCGACCTACGGCGGCCATCCGGCGATCGAGTGGGAGTACGAGCACCACGACGGCAGCGGCGTGCAGCACGTCCGCGCGCTGTACTGGCTCGTCGACGGCACCGAGTACTTCATCTTCGCGTCCGGGCCCGACGAGGGGTGGTCACGGATGCGGCCGATCTACGACGAGATGGTGGCGCACTCCCGCCCGTAGCACGGCCGCGGGGCGCGCCAGCCGGAGAACCTCGCCGCGCGGTCCCGGTGCCACTGCGCGACCTTGGCCGCCTCCTCGCCGGTGACGTTCACGCCCGGCATCCCACCCAGGCGTTCGACCTGCTCGGCGAAGCGCAGGTGCTCGCGGTGGGCGTGTTCCTGGCACGCCAGGCAGGTGATGCTCCCCGGGCGCGGGGAGGTCATCGCGTAGGGAACCGCTATGCCGCACCCGGTGGTGACGACGCTCGGGGAGTCGGCCGCGAGGCCGAATGTCGACGCGATCATGTCGCGGACGCCGGCGTCGGTCCGCGCGACATTCCGCTCCACGTGGATATGCGGATCGTTCTCGCTCATCTGTCCGCGCACCTCCGTCCGTCGGTGGACCCGGCGGATCAGACGTGCCAGGCGGTGACGAAACGCGGCAGGCCCGCGAGGTCCCGGTGGTCCGCCACGTCGGTCAGCACCCGGCGCGCCGCGACCAACGCGGGCACCGACGCCGCCTGTGAGTCGTCGTGCTCCATCGCGAAGCGGCCGCCCGGCCCGAGCAGCCGCGCGGCCGCGGCCACCACGTGGCGGATCACCGCGAGCCCGTCCCCGGGCGCGAACACGGCGCGGAACGGGTCGTGCTCCCCCACCTCCGGCGGCACCTCGGTGCCCACCGGCACGTACGGCGGGTTGCACACGAGCAGGTCGACCCGGCCCTCCAGGTCCGCGAGCAGCGCGGGCTCGGCGACGTCGCCCTTGTGCAGCGTGACCGGCCGGTCCCCCGCCGCGGCGCGGGTGTCGGCGTTGCGCCGGGCCCAGGCCAGCGCCGAGCTGTCCACGTCGACGGCGTGCACGGTGGCATCCGGCCGCTCGTGGGCGAACGCCAGCGCGAGCACGCCCGAGCCGGTGCACAGGTCGACGACGAGCGGATCGGCGACATCCTTGAGCTCGCCGAGGCCCCACTCGAGGAGCAGCTCGGTCTCCGGCCGCGGCACGAACACACCGACGCCGACCTCGACGGCGATGCCGCCCATGGCCGCCTGGCCGAGCAGGTGCTGCAGCGGCACCCGCGTGGCCCGGCGGTGCACGAGCTGGCCGATCGCGTCGATCACCTGCGGGTCGACCAGCGGCACGAGCGGCAGCGTGCCCCGCTCCACACCGAGCACGTGCGCGGCGATCAGCTCCGCGTCCACGCGCGGCGACGCCACACCGGCGGCGGCGAGGATGCGCTCGGCCTCGAGCACGGCGAGGCGCAGCGGCTGTCGGGTCACCGGCTCACCCTCGCACACCCACGCTCGCGGCGGCCGGAGCCACGAGCCTCGTTGGGCACGCGGGATCAGGCCGACTGGTGCGCGGAGAGGCGCTCGTCGCGATCGGCGGCGGCGAGGGCGTCGAGGACGCCGTCCAGGTCGCCGTCCAGGACCTGGTCCAGGTTGTACGCCTTGTAGTTGACCCGGTGGTCGGAGATCCGGTTCTCCGGGAAGTTGTACGTGCGCACCCGCTCGGACCGGTCGACCGTACGGACCTGGCTGCGCCGGGTGTCCGCGGCCTGCTTCGCCGCCTCCTCCTCGGCCATCGCCACCAGCCGGGCGCGCAGCACCTGCATGGCGCGGGTCTTGTTCTGCAGCTGCGACCGCTCGTTCTGGCAGGACACCACGATCCCGGTCGGCAGGTGGGTGATCCGCACCGCCGAGTCGGTCGTGTTCACGCTCTGGCCGCCCTTGCCCGACGACCGGAACACGTCGACCCGCAGATCCTTCTCGTCGACCTCGACCTCGACGTCCTCGACGTCCGGGTACACGAGCACACCGGCCGCCGACGTGTGGATCCGGCCCTGCGACTCGGTGACCGGCACGCGCTGCACCCGGTGCACGCCGCCCTCGAACTTCAGCCGCGACCACACGCCGTCCGGTGTGGCGGCTCGGCTCTTGACCGCGACCGTGACGTCCTTGTACCCGCCCAGCTCGGTCTCCGTGCCGTCCAGGACCTCGGCCCGCCAGCCGTGCCGCTCCGCGTAGCGCAGGTACATCCGCAGCAGATCGCCGGCGAACAGCGCCGACTCCTCGCCGCCCTCCCCCGACTTGATCTCCATCAGCAGGTCCGAGCCGTCGTGCGGGTCGCGCGGCGCCAGCAGCTCGGTCAGCCTGGCCTCGAGCGCCGGCACCCGCTCCGCCAGCGACTCGGCCTCCACGGCGAACGTCTCGTCCTCGGCAGCCAGCTCACGCGCCGCGGCCAGGTCGTCGCGCACCGACTCCAGCTCGCGCAGCGTCCGCACGGTCGGGGTCAGCTCGGCGTAGCGACGGCCGAGCCGGCGGGCTCGGTCCTGGTCACCGTGCACGGCCGGGTCGGCGAGCGCCCGCTCCAGTTCGGCGTACTCGCTCACCAGCTCACCGAGTGCCGACGAGTCCACGGCGGCCTCCTCTCCGGAAGACACAAAACGGCGCCCACCCGACACGGCCGAGGCCAATTCAAAACTGTCGACCAGGTGCGAAGAGGTCGACGAACCGGAGTGTTTTGAACAGGCCTCGTCGGGTAGGCGCCGAACGCGAAGCTACTTGGACTTCTGCCGCTTGCCGTAGCGAGCCTCGAAGCGGGCGACCCGGCCGCCGGTGTCGAGGATCTTCTGCTTGCCCGTGTAGAACGGGTGGCAGTTCGAGCAGATCTCGACGTGGATGCTGCCCGACTTCTTCGTGCTGTGCGTGGTGAACTTGTTCCCACAGCCGCAGACGACCTCGGTCACGACGTACTCGGGGTGGATACCGGTCTTCACAGATCTTGCCCTTTCTCAGTGGCCGCCGGGTCCCCGTTCGTTCGGGGTGAACCGGAGCCGGGACTCGACCCAACAGTTTGCCAGATGACCTGGCGAAGTCTTCAACGCGCCCCGCTCGGGCCGTATTCCGACCGCTCGTCGTCCGTGAGCGGCTGCCCGCCGCACTTGGTCGCACACTCACCGATGTCACCCGATCGAGTACATGGACCGCGGACACACTGCTGGGGTGCTGCCCGGCCCCCTCGACCTGTCCGGCCGGCCGCTTTCCTTGCGTGCCTGGCTGGCCATCCCGATCCTCTTCACGGCCGCCGTCCTCGGCCTGGTCGCCGTGCTGCGGGTGCTCATCGACGCGCAATGGCAGGCGACGCTGTCCAGTGCCCTGTGCGGCGCCGCCGCGGCGGTGACGGCGCTCATCGACGTGCACCCGGCCCACTGGCCGAACTGCCGGCGCCGCTGCCTGCGGATCGCCTACCCCACCGCGATCTTCGTCGCCGGCCTGCTGCTCGGCGGGCCGGCGATCCCGACCTGGGCCGCGATAGCGGTCGGCCTGCCGGCACTGGTCACGCTCGTGATCCTGTGCCGGCAGGCCGATGCCGATGACGACGAGCGTGAGCTCAGTCGTCAGCCTTAGTCGTCATTGACCGTTGGCGTGTTCTTGGCCACCTGCATGAGGAACTCGATGTTCGTGCGGGTCTTGCGCAGCTGGGTCAGCAGCAGGTCGATGGCCTGCTGGTTGTCCAGCGCGTGCAACACGCGGCGGAGTTTCACGGTGACCGCGAGCTCGTCCGGCGAGAGCAGCAGCTCCTCCTTGCGGGTGCTGGACAGGTCGACGTCCACGGCCGGGAAGGTCCGCTTGTCCGCGATCTTGCGGTCCAGCTTCAGCTCGGCGTTACCAGTGCCCTTGAACTCCTCGAAGATCACCGTGTCACCCGCCGACCCGGTTTCCACCAGTGCGGTGGCGAAGATCGTCAGCGAGCCGCCGTCCTCGATGTTGCGCGCCGCGCCGAGGAACCGCTTCGGTGGGAAGAGCGCGGTCGAGTCGACACCACCGGACAGGATCCGCCCGGACGCGGGCGCGGCCAGGTTGTAAGCGCGGCCGAGCCGGGTGATCGAGTCGAGCAGCACGACCACGTCGTGGCCCATCTCGACCAGGCGCTTGGCCCGCTCGATGGACAGCTCCGCGACCGTGGTGTGGTCCGACGGCGGGCGGTCGAAGGTCGAGGCGATGACCTCGCCCTTCACCGATCGCTGCATGTCGGTGACCTCTTCCGGCCGTTCGTCCACGAGCACGACCATCAGGTAGACCTCGGGGTTGTTCGTGGTGATCGCGTTCGCGATGGCCTGCAGGACCATGGTCTTGCCGGCCTTCGGCGGCGAGACGATCAGCGCACGCTGCCCCTTGCCCACCGGCATCACCAGGTCGATGACGCGCGTGGTGAGGATGTGCGACTCGGTCTCCAGGCGCAGCCGCTCGTTGGGGTAGAGCGGAGTCAGCTTGGTGAACTCGGCACGGTTCCTCGCCTGCTCCGGGTCGAGCCCGTTGATCGTCTCCACGCGCACCAGCGGGTTGAACTTCTGCCGCTGCTGCTCGCCCTCACGCGGCTGGCGCACCATGCCGGTGATCGCATCGCCGCGGCGAAGGCCGTACTTGCGCACGAGCGAGAGCGAGACGTAGACGTCGTTGGGCCCGGACAGGTAGCCCGAGGTCCGCACGAACGCGTAGTTCTCGAGCACGTCGAGCACGCCGGCGACGGGCAGCAGGACGTCGTCCTCGCGCACCTCGGTGTCCGGCGAATCGCCCCGGCCGCCACCGCCGCGGCGACGACGGTCTCGGAAGCGCCGGCCACGACGGCGGCCGCCCTCCTCGTCGTCGTCGTCCGGCCCGTTGTCGCGGTCGTTGTTGCGGTCGTTGTTGCGGTCGTTGTTGCGCCCGCCCTGGTTGCGGCCGCCCTGGTTGCGGTCCCGGCCGCCACCCTGGCGTTCCTGGTTCCGCTCACCCCGGTCCCCGCCGCGGTCGTTGTCCCGCTTGCCTTCCTCGCGCTTGTCCTCGCGCTTGTCGTCGCGCTGCTCGGTGTCCGGGCTGCCGGCCGCACGGCCGGACCCGCGCCGACGCCGACCGCCCTCGCGGCGGCCACCGTCCTCACCGGTCTCCCCGCCGGCCTGCTCGGCGGGCGCGCCGGACTCGGCCGGCTTGTCCGTCGCGGGCTTCTCCGGCTTCTCGGCCGGGGTCGCACGCTCGGACTCGATGCCGAGCGGCAGTGTCTCCGAACCAGTCTTCGAACCACGTCCCGAGTCGGTCACGGCACGCTCCTGTGCACCGCCGGACGAACTGCCTTGCCGCTCCTTGATCGCGGCGATCAGGTCCCCCTTACGCATTCCCGCCGTGCCGGTGATGCCCAGCTGTCCGGCGAGTTCGCGAAGCTCGGCGAGCACCATGCCCGACAGGCCGGCGCGTCGCTTGGTCGTACCCCCGTTTGCACTGGTGCGTGGCGTGGCATCGGTCTCCGCCGCGGGTGCGGCTTCGACCGTGCCATTTGTGGATTCGCTACCCAGCAGATCAGTGTTGCTCACTCATGTCCTTCCTGACCAGGTCCCCGCCTCCATTTGGTGGACCCGTGTACCAGCGGACCGCCGCCCGACGAACTCGGCACGGCGCTACGCCCCGGGTTGACCGACCGCCATCACTACCGTGGCCACCTGGCAGTTTCGCCATCGCGGACGACGGTTCGTCAACGCTGAGCTACCTCGGTCACCGCGGCTTTCGGTATCCGCCAGCGTCGACTTCGGCCATGGGCCGAGTCGGCATCTCAACGGATGATGATGCGACCCGGAAAGAGTTCCCCGGGAACGACACCGGGCGCCGGTACGCGCGGTGACTGAACGCCCCTGAGGGTAGACGGCCCCGCATCCGCGTGCAACAACCGGGTGCCCGGCGTGGCTGACCTGTACAACACCGCCTACCTGGAATTTGTTCCGACCCGCTCGGTTCGTACCCCGTCACGGTCGACCGCCAGCTCGCGCACGAGGAAGCCCGACGTGTCCACTCCGGCCGGCAACCGGCCGTCCAGCGTCGCCGCGAACACGGTCGGTCCGGCGCCGGAAACCGTTGCGGCGACAGCGTTCTCGCGCATCGCACGCACCAGGCGCATCGTGTTCGGCCACGCCCGCGCGCGGTAGTCCTGATGCAGCCGGTCCTCGGTCGCGGTCAGCAACAGCTCCGGCCACGTGGTGAGCGCGTGCACGGCGAGCGCGCACCGGCCGGCCGCGAACGCGGCGTCGACGTGCGGCACCGAGGCTGGCAGCAAGCCGCGGGTCAGCGACGTGGCGGAGTGCTCGGCCGGGATCAGCACGACCGGCCGCAGCGACGGGTGCGGCTCGAAGCGCACCGCGTGATACGTGTGCCCGGTCTCGTTCGGCGTCGACTCGGTCCACGCCAACGCGAGGCCACCGCGCAGGCTCGCGGCGACGTTGTCGGCGTGCCCTTCGAACCCGGCGGCGAGCCGCAGCGCCGCACTGTCCAGCTCACGTTCGGCGAGCGCGTATCCGGCCGCGATGCCCGCGACGACGGCAGCGGCCGAGGACCCGAGCCCGCGTGCGTGTGGGATCGCGTTCACGCACGTCAACTCCACGCCGGGCAGGTCGAGGCCGAGCTCCTTCGCGGTGGCCAGCAGCGCGCGCACGACGAGGTGGTTCTCGTCGACGCGCAGGCCCGCGCCCTCGCCGGTCACCGTGCCCGTGACGCCCTCGTCGGTGACCGCCACCTCGACCACGTCGTACAGGCCGAGCGCGAGCCCGAGTGCATCGAAGCCCGAGCCGAGGTTCGCCGTCGAGGCGGGAACCGTGACCCGGACCGTGCCGCTCATGGCGGACGCGGCTCCACTCACGCTCGAGTCAGCTCCAGCGCGGCCGCGACCGCACCGGGCGACACCGGCACCGGCTCCACCGGCGGCATGCCCGCGAGCGCCGTGTCCGGGTCCTTGAGGCCGTGCCCGGTCACCGTGCAGACCACGAGCGAGCCCGCCGGCAGCCGGCCGTCCGCGGCCGTCGCCAGTGCGCCCGCCACGCTGATCGCCGCCGCCGGCTCGACGAACACGCCCTCGCGCGTGGCGAGCAGGTGGTACGCCGCCAGCAGGTGCTCGTCGGTGATCGCGTCGATCAGCCCGCCCGACGCGTCACGCGCGGCGATGGCGCCCGCCCACGAGGCGGGGTTGCCCACCCGGATCGCGGTGGCCACGGTGTCCGGGTCACGCACGGGCTCCCCGCGCACCAGTGGCGCCGCGCCCGCGGCCTGGAAGCCGAACATCCTCGGCGTCCCCGCGACCACGCCGTCCTCGGCGTAGTCTCGGTAGCCCTGCCAGTACGCGGTGATGTTGCCCGCGTTGCCGACCGGCAGGCAGTGCACGTCGGGCGCGCGGCCGAGCGTGTCGCAGATCTCCCACGCGGCGGTCCGCTGCCCCACCAGGCGCACCGGGTTGACCGAGTTGACCAGCTCCACCGGGTACTCGGCGGCGGTCTTGCGGGCGAGCTCGAGGCAGTCGTCGAAGTTGCCGCTGATCTGCAGGATCCGCGCGCCGTGCGCGACGGCCTGCGCGAGCTTGCCCATCGCGATCTTGCCGCTCGGCACGAGGACCGCGCAGGTCAGCCCGGCGCGCGCGGCGTACGCGGCGGCCGCCGCGGACGTGTTGCCGGTGGACGCGCAGATCACCGCGGTGGCGCCCGTGGCCAGCGCGTGCGTGATCGCCACGGTCATGCCGCGGTCCTTGAACGAGCCGGTCGGGTTGGCGCCCTCGATCTTGAGGAGCACCCGGCAGCCGGTCGCCGCCGAGACGTGGTGGGCCTCCAGCAGCGGTGTGCCGCCCTCCTGCAGGGTCACCACCTTCGCACCGTCCGGGAGCGGGATCCGGTCGGAGTAGGCGTGGATCACCCCGGGCCAAGCAGTACCGCCTCCCCGAAATTCATTGTTGTGGTCACCTTGGGGGAGGGAAAGTGCTGTTTGGTCACGTACTTGTGGCTGGGTTGCGTCACGTTCCCCTGAGGTGCGGTTGGAGAGCCCGGGGGTCCGATCTGACCTCATGGTTCCTCGCCTTCTACCCGCATCACGCTGACTACCTCGTGCACGACCGCCAGCCCCGCGATCTTGTCGACAGTGGACCTTAGGGCGGCGTCGGGGGCGGAGTGCGTGACGATGACCAGGCTCGCGTCGGCGCTGCGGCCCTGCTGGCGGACCGCGGCGATGCTCACGCCGTGCTCGGCGAACACCGTGGCCACCGAAGCCAGCACACCCGGGCGGTCGGCCACGTCCAGGCTGATGTGGTAGCGGGTGTCCACCTGGGCGATCGGGCGGACCGGGAGCGCGGCGTAAGAGGACTCCCCCGGCCCGCGCCCGCCCACGACCTTGTTGCGTGCCACCGCGACGAGGTCGCCGAGCACCGCGCTCGCGGTGGGCGAGCCGCCCGCGCCCTGGCCGTAGAACATCAGCGAGCCGGCCGCGTCGGCCTCCACGAAGACCGCGTTGAACGCGCCGCCCACGGTCGCGAGGGGGTGGCCGCGCGGGATCATCGCCGGGTGCACGCGGACCGCGACCGCCTCGCCGGCAGCGCTGTCCGGGCCGCCGTTCACCCGCTCGCAGATGGCCAGCAGCTTGATCGTCCGGCCGAGCGTCCGCGCGGCGGCGATGTCCGCCGGCGTGACCGCGGTGATGCCCTCCCGGTACACGTCGGCCGCGGTGACCCTGGTGTGGAAGGCGATCGAGGCGAGGATGGCCGCCTTGGACGCCGCGTCGTAGCCCTCCACGTCGGCCGTCGGGTCGGCCTCCGCGTAGCCGAGCCGGGAGGCCTCGTCGAGCGTCTCCGCGTAGCCCGCGCCCGACGCGTCCATTTCGGACAGTACGTAGTTGGTGGTGCCGTTGACGATCCCCATCACCCGGGTGATCCGGTCGCCGGCGAGCGACTCGCGCAGCGGCCGCAACAGCGGGATCGCACCCGCCACCGCGGCCTCGAAGTACAGGTCCGCGCCCGCGGAGCCGGCGGCCGCGAACAGGTCCGCGGCGTGCTCGGCGAGCAGCGCCTTGTTCGCGGTCACCACGGACTTGCCGGCGCGCAGCGCGTCGGTCAGCAGCGAGCGGGCCGGCTCGATGCCGCCGATCACCTCGACCACGATGTCCACATCGGACGCGACGAGCCCGGCGGCGTCGGTGGTGAGCAGGTCCGCGGGCACGTCCGGGTGCCGGTTGGGCCGCCGCACGGCGATCCCGGCCAGCTCGATCGACCCGCCGACGCGCGCGGCGAGGTCGCCGGCCTGCTCGTGCAGCAGCCGGACCACTTCCGCCCCAACGGTTCCACACCCCAGCATGGCGACCTTGATACTCACGACGCCCCCAACCCGCGAGTCCAACGTTCCCGACGGGTGAGTCCAACATTCGCGCCCGTGCCGAATGCCGGACTCGCGGGCCCGGACGGTTGGACTCGCGGGTTCTGACGGTTGGACTCGCGGGTTCCGTTCATGAGACCTCCAGCCGCAGGAGGTCGTCCACGGTCTCCCGGCGCAGCAGCAGCCACGCCGCACCGTCGCGCACCGCGACGACCGCGGGCCGCGGCAGCCGGTTGTAGCTCGACGCCATCGCGTAGCAGTACGCACCGGTGGCGGCCACCGCGATAAGGTCGCCGGGTCCCAGGTTCTCCGGCAGCCAGCAGTCCCGTACGACCACGTCGCCGGACTCGCAGTGCTTGCCGACCACCCGCGACAGCACGGCCTCGCCGCCGCGGCCGCCGTCGTCGGAGAACCGGGACAGCAGGCGGCAGTCGTAGGTCGCGTCGTAGAGCGCCGTGCGGATGTTGTCGCTCATCCCACCGTCGACGCTGACGTAGCGGCGAGCGGAACCGTGGCCGAGCTCGACGTCCTTGATCGTGCCGACCTCGTAGACCGTCACGGTGCCGGGACCGACGATGGCCCGGCCCGGCTCGACCGCGATCCTCGGCAGGTCCAGCCCGGCCTGCTCGCACTCCTTCGCCACGATGTTGCGCAGCTGCTCGGCGAGCCAGCCGGGCGGCGGCGGGTCGTCCGCCGCGGTGTAGGCGATGCCGAGCCCGCCCCCGAGGTCCACAGTGGACACACTGGCGACGGCGTCCGCGCCGTGCTCGTCGCGCAGGTCCGCGAGCAGCCCGATGACCCGGTGCGCGGACACCTCGAACGCGTTGGCGTCGAAGATCTGCGAGCCGATGTGGCTGTGCAGCCCGACGAGCCGCAGCCCGGGCAAGCCGAGGACCCGGCGCACGGCCTCCGCGGCGAGGCCGCCGGCGAGCGAGAAGCCGAACTTCTGGTCCTCGTGCGCGGTCGCGATGTACTCGTGCGTGTGCGCCTCCACCCCGACCGTCACGCGCACGAGCACGTCCTGCACCCGGCCCTGGTCGAGGGCGATCCGGTTCAGCCGGGCGATCTCGTAGAACGAGTCGAGCACGACCGCGCCGACCCCGGCGGCCACCCCGTCGGCCAGCTCCGGTGCGGACTTGTTGTTGCCGTGCAAGGTGATCCGCTCCGGCGGGAAGCCGGCCCGCAGCGCGATCTCCAGCTCGCCGCCGCTGCACACGTCCAGCGACAGGCCCTCCTCGGCGACCCAGCGGGCTACCTGGACCGAGAGGAACGCCTTGGCCGCGTAGTGCACGAGGGCCGGGTCGCCGAACGCGGCGGCGTGCTCGGCGCAGCGGGCCCGGAAGTCGGCCTCGTCCACGACGAACAGCGGGGTGCCGTATTCCTCCGCGAGGCGCCGCACGTCCACCCCGGCCAGGCGGACCACGCCCGCCTCGTCGCGCCGGGCGTTGCGCGGCCAGACATCGGGCAGCAGCTCGTCCAGCTCGTCCGCTGTGGACGGTCGCGGTCCGGCCGTGTTGCCCGGCGGCAGGACTTCGGCGTGCAGCGGCCCTGCCGGATGCGCCCTCATGAGCGGGCCAATGCCTGGAAGGGGCCCATCATGGCATTGAACGTCCGGAAGGCGTCCTTCCAGGCTTGCGTGGGCATCGGGTTACATCCGTTCTGGGGCGGACACGCCGAGCAGGGCGAGGCCGTTGGCGAGCAGTTGGCGGACCGCCGCGCACAGGGCGAGGCGGGCGGTGGTCAGCGGGGTGGCCACCTCGTCGCCCTGCGGCAGGATCCGGCAGCTGTCGTAGAACTTGTGGTAGGCGCTCGCCAGCTCCTCGAGGTAGCGCGCGATCCGGTGCGGCTCACGCAGCTGCGCGGCGGTGGCCACGACCTTGCCGAAGTCGCCGATCGTGCGGATCAGCTCGCCCTCCCGCTGGTGGGCGAGCAGGCCGAGGTCGACGTCGTCGTCCAGCCCGGTGGCCGCCGTCGGCACCTTGATGCCCAGCTCCGCGGCGTTGCGCTCCAGCGAGGACAGCCGGGCGTGCGCGTACTGCACGTAGAACACCGGGTTGTCGCTCGTGCGCCGGCTCCACAGGTCCAGGTCGATGTCGAGCGTGGCGTCCACGGACGAGCGGATGAGCGCGTACCGCGCCGCGTCCACGCCGACGGCGTCGACCAGGTCCTCCATCGTCACGACGGTGCCCGCGCGCTTGGACATCCGGACCGGCTTGCCCTCGCTGACGAGGCTCACCATCTGTCCGATGAGGACCTCGACCACGGCCGGGTCGTCGTCGAGCGCGGCCGCGGCGGCCTTGAGCCGGGCGATGTAGCCGTGGTGGTCGGCGCCGAGCAGGTAGATGCACAGGTCGAACCCGCGGCGGCGCTTGTCCCGCAGGTAGGCGATGTCACCGGCGATGTAGGCCGGCTCGCTGTCGGATTTGATGACGACCCGGTCCTTGTCGTCGCCGAACTCCGTGGAGCGCAGCCACCACGCGCCGTCGGCCTCGTACAGGTGCCCGTGCGCCTTGAGCTCCGCCACGACCTCGCCCACCTGGCCGGAGCCGTGCAGCGAGTCCTCGTGGAAGTAGACGTCGAAGTCGGTGCCGAACTCGTGCAGGCTGCGCTTGATCTCGTCGAACATCCGCCCGACGCCGATGCGCCGGAAGGTCTCCGCGCACTCGTCCTCGGGCAGCGACAGCGCGTTCGGCTCGGTACGCAGCACCTCCGCGGCGACGTCGGACAGGTACGCGCCCGCGTAGCCGTCCTCGGGCGGCGGCTCGCCCTTGGCCGACGCGATCAGCGAGCGGACGAACCGGTCGATCTGCGCGCCGGCGTCGTTGAAGTAGTACTCGCGCACCACCTCGGCGCCCTGCGCGGACAGCACCCGCCCCAGCGCGTCCCCGGCCGCGGCCCAGCGGGTGCCGCCCAGGTGCAGCGGCCCGGTCGGGTTGGCCGAGACGAACTCGAGGTTGATCCGCCGGCCGGCGAGCGCGTCACCCCGGCCGTAGCGCTCCCCCGCGTCGAGCACCTGGCGGACGATCACGCCCTGGGCGTCCGCGGCGAGCCGGAGGTTGATGAAGCCGGGCCCTGCCACCTCGGCCGAGGCCACCCCGTCCCGGCCGGCGAGCCCGTCGGCCAGCCAGCCGGCGAGGTCGCGCGGCGCCACCCCGACCTTCTTGGCCACCTGCAGGGCCACGTTCGTCGCGTAGTCGCCGTGCTCGCGGTTACGCGGTCGCTCGATCGTCACCGTCCGTGGCAGGGCGGTGTCATCGAGGTCTCGGCTGGTCAGCACGTCCACGGCGACGGCACGGACGAGGTCGGCAAGCGCGGCAGGAGTCACCCTGGGAAGTCTAGGTAGCCCGCCCCCGACACGACCGAGAGACCTCGGCCATAGGCTGTCGCGTGGGGCCCCGGACCGGGAGGGTGGAGCACCATCGACACGTCGTACGCGCGCCGCGCGCTCGTGGTGGCCGCCGCCGGCCTCACGCTGCTCGCCGCCTGCAGCAGCCGGACCGGTGGCGAGTCCGACGAGCGGGACCCCACGTCGGCCGCGGTGGGCGCGCCGGGGTTCGAGCCGTCGGACGAGAACCAGGACCCGTCCAAGGACATCGAGGGCGTGGTCATCACCGAGTACGAGCCCTCGCACGCCGACCCGGGCCAGCGGGTCGCCTACGACAAGGCCCCGCCCTACGGCGGCCGGCACGACCCGAGCTGGGCGGACTGCTCGGGGACCGTCTACGCCGAGCCGGTCCGCAACGAGAACATGGTCCACGCGCTGGAGCACGGCGCGGTGTGGATCGCCTACGACCCCGCGCGCGTGACGGGCGCGGCGTTCGACGGGCTCGCGGACAAGGTCGACGGCCAGCCGTACCTGATGCTCTCCCCCTACCCGGAGCTGGACGCGCCGCTCTCGCTGCAGTCCTGGGAACACCAGCTCAAGCTCGACAGCGCCGACGACGAGCGGGTCGACCAGTTCATCACGGCGCTGCGGAACAACCCGTACACCACGCCCGAGCACGGCGCGCCCTGCGGCACGAACCCCAGCCAGTTCGACGTGACCGACCCGCCGCCGTTCGACCCGAGCCCACCCGGTCCGGACGCGGCGCCGGTCGAAGGTCCCTGACGCCGACCCCACATGCTCGTTCCTTACACTTGTCCGCTGCAGTCTGTCTTCCCTGTACGAGACGAGGTCCGAGACCGGAATGGCGAGCGGGACGAAGAGCAAGGGCAAGCCCAAGGGCAAGGGCGGCTCCGCCAAGAACGCGCGGACGCGCACCTCCATCTCGCGCGCGGGTAAGCCCATCCCGTGGGCCACGATCCTCGGGGCGGCCGTCGTCTTGCTGCTGGCGGGCGGCGTGTTCACCTACGCCTTCACGCAGATCAACGAGAAGGAGCAGTGGATCGCGTCGGAGGAGAACCAGGACCCCTCGGAGAACATCGACGGCGTCACGCGCGTCAACTACGACGGCGCCCAGCACGTCGCGCCCCAGCAGCGGGTCGCCTACGACCAGACCCCGCCCTTCGGCGGACCGCACGACCAGGCGTGGGCGAACTGCTCCGGCACGGTCTACGACAAGGCCGTCCGCAACGAGAACATGGTCCACTCGCTGGAGCACGGCGCGGTGTGGATCGCGTACAACCCGGACGAGATCAAGGGTGGCGCGCTCGACAAGCTGAAGAGCAAGGTCGAGGGCCAGCCGTACATGATGCTGTCGCCCTACCCCGGCCTCGACAGGCCGATCTCACTGCAGTCCTGGGGACACCAGCTCAAGCTCGACAGCGCCGACGACGAGCGGATCGACCAGTTCACCAACTCGCTGCGGGAGAACCAGTACCAGAACCCCGAGCCGGGCGGGCGCTGCGACTCCGACGGCACCGGCTTCGACCCGATCAACCCGCCGCCGTTCGTGGCCGAGAAGCCCGGCAAGGACGCGGTGACCATGGACGGCAAGGGCGCGATCGAGGCGACGGACGAGGGCGCGGCCGGCCAGCAGCCACCGCCCGGCCAGCAGCTCCCGCCAGGCCAGCAGCCGCCAGCGGCCACCGTGCCCCCGTCCGCCCCGGCCACGAACGCGCCCCCGCCGAGCCAGTGACCGGGTCACGCGAACCGGCCGCACCGGAGGACACCAACGAGACCGTCGGCGACCCCGCCCCCGACGACAACGACCGCACGGCCGACGACCCCGACGAGATCCCCGACGGGGACGACCGCGACACGGGCGACGCCGGTCACTACGAGGGGCAGTCGCGCGGTCCCCGGGTGCTCGTGTACGTCGCCGCCGCGGTCGTCCTGCTGCTGGTCGGTGCCACCGTCGGGATGCTCGTGACGCTCTCCCGGACCGACTCGTCCGCGCCGCCCGACGCGGGCTCGGTCGACGTCGGGTTCGCGCAGGACATGCGGGTGCACCACCTGCAGGCGGTGACGATGGCGGGCATCGAGCGCGACCGTACGACCGACCAGGTGCTGCGCGGCATCGCGTACGACATCGAGTCCACGCAGCTCGCGCAGCTCAGCGAGATGTCGGGCTGGCTGACCGTGTGGGGCCAGCCCGCCCTGCCCGCTCCGGGCGCCCCGCACATGGGCTGGATGTCCGAGGGCGGTACCCACTCGCACAGCGACGGCAGTGGCGGGACCACGACCGGGGCCGTGCAGCGGATGCCCGGCATGGCCACCACCGAGGAGCTCAACAGGCTGCGCACGCTGTCCGGCAAGGAGCTGGACGTGCTGTTCCTGCAGCTGATGCTCCGCCACCACCAGGGTGGGCTGGAGATGGCGCAGTACGCCGCCGAGCACGCGTCCGAGGGCTACGTGCGCAACCTCGCGCAGAAGGTCGTCTCCAGCCAGGACAACGAGATCCGGCTGATGACCGCGTACCTGAACCAGCGCGGCGCCGAGCCCCTGCCGTTCCCCTGAGCGGTCACCACTGGAGCTCGTGGCAGCTCACCGCGGACTCGCCGGTCTCGACCTGCAGCGTGGCGTGCTCGATCTGGTACTCGTCGGCGAGCAGCGTGCGCGCGGCCCGCAGGATCTCCTCCCGGTCGGCGCCGGCGAGCACGGTGAGGTGCGCGGAGGCGACCTCCATGCCCGAGGTGAGCGTCCAGACGTGCACGTCGTGCACCTCCCTGACCCGGTCGAGCGCGCCCAGCGCGTGGGTGAGCCGCTCGACGTCGACCCGCTCGGGGGCGTGCTGGAACAGGATGCGCAGCGAGCGGCGGGCCAGTGCCCAGGTGCGCGGCAGCACCCACAGTCCGATCGCGACACCGAGGACGGGGTCGGCCCAGCGCCAGCCGAACAGCAGCGTCAGCGCGCCGCTGAGCAGCACGCCGAGCGAGCCGACGAGGTCGGCGAGCACCTCCAGGTAGGCGCCGCGGACGTTGAGGCTCTCCGCGGACCCCTTGCGCAGCAACAGGAACGCGGCCGTGTTGGCCACCAGCCCGAGCAGCGCGACGGCCAGCACGGTGCCGCCGGGTACCACGGGCGGATCGCGGAACCGCTGCACGGCCTCGACGAGGACGTAGCCGGCGACCCCGAAGAGCAGGACGGCGTTGGCGAGGGCGGCGAGCACCTCGGCGCGGTAGAGGCCGAAGGTCCGGCCGGGGGTGCGGCGGGCGCGTCCGGCGGCGAGGATCGCGACGAGCGCGAGGCCGACCCCGATCACGTCGGTGACCATGTGCGCACCGTCGGAGATGAGCGCGAGCGAGGAGGTCGCGAGCCCGGCGGCGACCTCGACCACCATGAACGCGGCCGTGATCGCGAACGCGGCGGTCAGCACGCCCAGGTGGCGGCGGGACGCGCTCGCGTGCTCGTGGCTCATACCCGGCTCCTTCCTACCCGGGCGCCAACATATAGTCACATGCGCATGCTTGCAACGTTCATCGTGCGGCGAGCGAGCCGAGCCAGCGGCCGATCGCCCGGGTGGCCGCGGGTGCGAACCGGGCACCGAGCGCGCCGACCCGGGCCTCCGGCGTGACCGGCACGACGAGCTTGCCCGCGCCGACGGCGGCCACCACGGCCCGGGCAACCTTCTCCGGGCCGTAGCCACGCTTCTCGTACATCGCGAAGGCGTGTCGCCGGCGGTCCTGCTCCTCCTCCGGCCCGACGCCGGCGAAGCGCGTGGTGGCGGTGATGTTGGTGTGCACGAAGCCGGGGCAGATGGCGCTGACCCCGATGCCGGCCTCCCGGAGCTCGCCGGCGAGGCACTGGGCGAGCATCAGCACGCCGGCCTTGGTCGTGCTGTAGGCCGGGAGCGTCGGCGTGGGGAGGTAGCCGGCGGCGCTCGACGTGATCACGACGTGGCCGCCCTCGCGCCGGTCGACCATGGCGGGGAGGAATGCGCGGAGGGTGTGGATCACACCCCACAGGTTGACGTCCAGGACGCGGCGCCAGTCCTCCTCGCTGGTGTCGAGAAAGGAGCCGCTGACCCCGATGCCGGCGTTGGCCATGACGAGGTCGGGGACGCCGTGCTCGGTGTTGACGTGCGCGGCGAGCTTCTCGGTGGCCGACCCGTCGGCGACGTCGAGCCGGTAGGCGACACTGTTCGCCCGGCGGGCGGTCGCCTCGGCGGAGTCGAGGTCGATGTCCACGCAGAGGACCTCGACACCGGCGTCGGCCAGGGCGAGAGCCGTCTCCCGGCCGATCCCACTACCGGCACCGGTGACGACGGCGAGCTGCCCCGCCAGGTCCGGCACCGTTGCGCTCCTCCTCGCCCGCCTGCCCGGCGTCACCCGCCCCGCGTTCCCCGGCCGAGTCGTCCGCGCCGGTCGCTTCGCCCGGGCGAGCTCGCGCGGCGCCGGTTCCCCGTCGACGTGCCGGACGAAGTCGGCGATGAGCCGCGCGACCGCGTCGGGGTGCGTGCGGGGTGCCCAGTGCCCGGCGACGAGCTCGCGGCGCCAGAGGTTCTCGCACCAGGGATCGGCGGCGTCGAGCAGGGAGCGGGTGACGTAGGGGTCCTGGGTGAGCGCGATCTGCTGGACCGGGACGGTGATCGTCTTCGGGTCCTTCGGCGGCTTCATCAGGTTGGCCCGGTAGAGCTGGATGCCGTTGCGTGCGTCCCGGTAGTCGGCGCGGAACGTCGTCCGCAGCCGCGGCAGCCGCCAGACCAGCTCGGGGATGACGGGGAGCTGGAAGGCCGCGAGGTACCAGGAGTGCAGCGCCTGCCGCCCGACCCGGAGCGGCCGCCGGGGCCAGCCCCGCAGCCAGACGCCGATCTGGTCGAGGTCGGGCCCGGAGATGGACGTGAAGGACTTGACGAGGTCCGGATCGAGCGCGGCCCAGCCCTGGATGGACCCCCAGTCGTGCCCGACGAGATGCACGGCCTCACCGGGACAGACGGCGTTCGCGACGGCACGAAGATCGTCGCCCAGCGCCGCCATCCGGTAGCCGTCCTTGTTCGGGGGCTCCCCGGACGAGCCGTGCCCCCGCACGTCGTACCGCACGACCCGAAACCGGTCGCGCAGCCGCGCGGCCACCCCGTCCCAGACGGAATGGTTGTCCGGGTAGCCGTGCACGAGGATCACCGTGGGCCCGGCCCCTTGCTCGACCACGCGGAGCCGCACCCCGCCGGACTCCACCCACCGCCTGCGCAACCCATCCATGCGGCTCACGGTAGCCGCCGGCCGCCGGCCCCCACCGAGTACGCTAAGGTACCGGTCACATGACAAGGGCCCTTGTAGCTCAGGGGATAGAGCACTGCCCTCCGGAGGCAGGTGTCGCAGGTTCGAATCCTGCCAAGGGCGCCCAGTCAAACCGCCGCTGACTAGCAAAAACGCTTGGTCGCGGCGGTTTCGCCGTATCCGGCTGTGTCCGACGAAACCCGGCCACCTGCGGCTCCCCGTGGACAATGCGTGGACAAGTCGATCAACGGTCTGGGCGATCACTGTCAGAGCGCAAGGAGGCCTGCCATTCCTTGACCCGTCCGGTCGACGAGATGGCAGGAACCCGGCATCGTGAGATCACTATCCAGCGCGACACGTGCCAGCCTGTTGCTTGGCAAGGCACTCGTTGCACTTCTCACCGCTGGTCCCCGATCCCGGCGAGCTCACAGCCCTACGGGTGCGGACCGATCGTGACGATGATGATCTCGTCGGCGGCGCCATAGATCCACCAGATGCGCCACGCTGAGGGGGTCTTGTTCTCGACGTAGGACTCCCACAGCGCGGCGCCACCGGGGCCGGGCACCGACTGGTAGCGGTGCGAGTTCAGGCCCGGGTGACTCGGCCCTGGGTTCTGCAGCAGGCGCAGCGTCTTCCGAACCTTCTTGAGCTTCGTCTTGTACTGCGGGCTCTGCAGGTCCTCGATGACCTTCTCGGCCTCAGCGGTGTATTTGAGGACGTAGGGAGGAGCACTCACTCGTCTTCGTCTTCCTCATCCTCGGTCAGCCAGTCCAGGCGCTTGATCTTGCCCTCGGCGGCGTCGGCCAGGCCGCGGAACAGTGACGCCTTCAGGTCCTCGTTCTCCCAGACCAGCAGCTCGCGCTTGGGGATGCTCGCCAGCGGCGTGAGCAGGATGGCGCCCTCGTCGTTGACGGCCAGCGCGTAGCGGTCGTCCTTGTGCACGCCGGCCTTGCCGAAGGCGATCCTCGCGCGCTCATCGGCGGTGACCTCCGCGATGGGGCGGAACCCGTCCACTGCTGTCATGGCAGCCTCCTCTCCACACACAGAGTACGGACACGTGGGCAAGTGGACAATGCCCATCCGTGTCGCCTCGCTCACGTGCATGATGCCCGGTCGAGCACGCTGTGGACAATGCGTGAACAAGGCCGGGGTCACCGGGCGCCGGCCACCACCAAAACCGCTGGTCAGACTCGCGGCGCCCTGTGCCGGTGTAGCCCTCCGGAGGCAGGTGTCGCAGGTTCGAATCCTGCCAAGGGCGCCCCCTTTGACCTGGTCTAACGCTCTCTGTCAGCGATCTTGATGGGATCGCATGACATGGGCCCGTGACATCACCCGGGGTTACTCTCGATCTATGGGGGAACAAGATCGGGGCTGCGGGCGCGTTCGCGCCCGCAGGACGGCAAGAGCCGTCCTCAGCCCAAGGGAAGCATCGACACGCTGCCGAGTTGGCCAACGAAGCCAAGCAACGATTGGCCGAGGAGGTCCAGGCGGACCGCCACAACAGCGCGTCGATCCGGTCCTCGCGCCACTGCGGCTCCGCACCGGTGCCGTCGGGACATTCCACAGCAAGCCGGTCCCGTTCACGGGCCGGCCTGCCGGGTGTTCACCGGTCAACTTCCTGGCCGACGCGGGATCATCACGGTCGCAGGTGGCGGCGTGCCGTGAGTTCTGCCTGGTTGATGGCGGCGATCAGCAGACCCGCCACACGGTCCTGGGGCATTCTCGCCATCGTCGGGCCGTCCGGTTCCACGCCGGTCAGCGTGCCGGTCCGGTCGACTCCGACCCAGCCGAGACTGGCGTCGACTGGCACCGCCGCGAAGTAGTCGCCGGCCGGTTCGTTGCGTACCGTGAAACGATCTTCCCGGTAGTCGCCGACGTCGTCGTGGTCGAACAGGCGCAATTCGTACGAGTGGCTCATCGCGCAAGCTCCGACACCGCAATCTGGTGTTCCCGAGCCTTGGCCCGTACCGCACTCTCGATCGCCGAGCGTGCGTCTGCCTGCGCGCGGGTGACTGCCTGCACGACCTGAGTGCCCAGCGCACGGCCCGTGCTCCGGGTCAACGCGGTTGCGGTGAACCGGAGGTTGACCAGGCGGGCGGTGTGGTCGGCCTCGGCAACCACCAACCCGCCGTCCGAGGCCGCGGCGAACCGCCGACCGGACAGCTCCGCGTCGATGCTTTCGGCCAGCGCCATCCTTCGGGCGACGTGCTCCTGAACTCGCTGGCGCAGCAAGGACATCCGGATTCCCATGACACCTCCCACTAGTGTCCAAAGTGGACTTTCAGATCACGGGTGGATTGATCTGGTTGACATGACCGGTCATGCCGACGGTGGACGTGTCCGCGATCTGTCCTCCGCCTGCTCGTAGTGGCCGGTCATCGCGTACACGTCGCCAAGGCGGGCCAGCGCGAACAGTTCGGCGAGGAGGTGACCAGTCGCGCGGGCACCGGCTAGTGCTTCCTGGTAGTAGTCCGCTGCCTGCTGGTAGTGGCCGATCCGCTTGCTGATGCGGCCCAGACCGACGATGGCGGACAACTCGCTGGAGCGGTTCCCGATCTCCCGCGCCATGGCCAACGACTGCCGGTAGTGCCCGGCGGCGTCCTCGTAGCGATCGGTCAACAGGTCGCAGTGGCCGAGCCCGGCGATGGCCTTGAGTCCGCCGAGCCGGGAGCCGGTTTCGCTGGCGACGGCGAGTACCTGGCGGTAATACTCGGCAGATTGTCGGTAGTTGCCGGTGAGCAGCAGGTTGTCGGCCAGGCCGCCGAGTGCGGTCAGCTCGCCGTGCGAGTTCTCGCACTCACGTGCCACTGTCAGAGCCTGCCGGTAGTGCTCGGCTGCCTTCTCGTAACGGCCGGTCCGCTGGTAGGTGTGCGCGAGCCCGGCTAGTGCGGTCTGCTCGTTGTCGCGGTTGCCCAGCGTGCGGGCGACCGCGAGCGCCTGGCTGTGCAGGGTGTGGGTGTCGGCATGACGGGCGCGGCGGCGTATGTGCCGGTACAGGGTGGCCGAGAGGTCGCCGGCGTAGTGCGGCCAGTCGTGGTTGCCGGCGTGGACGGCTGCGGCGAGCAGGTTGGCGTGTTCTGCCTCCGGCCAGTGTTCGGCTCTGCTCGTGGTGTGGACATCCGGCACCGGTGTTGCCGGCTCCGGAAACCGCGGCCTGGCGTCCGCGCCGTCGGGATAGACGGAGTCCACTGCCAGCGACGCGGTGTACCGGTAGTGGTCGAACAACCTGGTCAGCGCTGCGGCGCGGCTGTCGTCGCCGTCAGTGGACTCGGCGAGTTCGGCCGCGTACCCCCACAACAGGTCGTGCTGTTGGTACCTCTCCTGGTGCGTGCCGGTCCGCTCGATCAGGTGTGCACGGGTCAGGGTGGTGAGCAGGCGGCGAGTCGTCCGGGGCGTGTCGGCTCCGAGTAACGCGGTGAGCGCGTAGACGTCCACATCGTGGCCGGGATGCAGGCCGCACAACCGAAACAGCCGGGCGGCGGCAGGTTCTAGCTGCTGGTACGACCACGACAACACCGCGCGCACCGAGGTGTGTGCGTCGGTCCCGACCTCAAATGCGTCCAGCCGGGCCTGCTCGTCACCGAGTTCGGCAACCAGGTCGGCGACCCCGCCTGCCCCGGCGCTCGCGGACCCGCTCCGCGGCGATTCGCAGGGCCAGCGGCAACCGGGCGCACCGCTCGATCAGGTGCGCGATCGCGTCCTGGTCGGCGTGGGCGTGGTCGCCGATCAACCGGCCCAACAGGCTGACGGCCTCCGCAGGGGTCATCCGGTCCAGGTCAATGCGGCGCACCCCGTCCCGCGCGGCCAGCCCGGTCAGGAGGTCCCGGCTGGTGATCGCGACGAAACACGACGCGGATCCAGGCAGCAATGGCCGTACTTGGTCCGCGGTGCGCGCGTTGTCCAACAACAGCAGCACTCGCCTGCCGGCGACCAATGTCCGGAACATGGCCGCCCGCTCGGCGTCCTCTGGAGGGATCGCGGCGCCCAGCACGCCGAAGGAACGTAGAAAACCCGCCAGAGCGTCGCCCGGCGTCACCTGCTGGTCCGGGCCATAACCGCGAAGGTCCACATACAGCTGACCGTCCGGAAAAGCGACCAGCGACCCGGTGCGCCCACCGAACCGCGAGAGCCGTCTTGCCGACACCAGCGGCGCCCGTGACCGCGACCAGACGAGCCGACGGATCACCCGCACACAACAGACCATCCACTTTGGACAACTCGGCGGCTCGGCCGACGAAGTCGGAGACATCGGCTGGAAGCTGAGCCGGTGCCGGCAGAGGCGTTGCCGCCGTACTCGGCGCACCGAGCGGCTCACCGGCCAGGATCCGCCCTTCCAAGGCCCGCAGGTCCGGCCCCGGCTCCAACCCCAGCTCTCTGACCAGCGTCCGCCGCACCTCCCGATAGACCGCCAGCGCCTCACCCTGCCGTCCAGCGCGGTACAACGCGGTCATCAACAGGCCGTGCAACCGCTCACGCAGCGGGTGCTCTCGCACCACATCGGACGGCTCAGCGACGATCTCGGCATGACGAGCACAGGCCAGCTCAGCGGTGAACAACTGCTCGACCGCCACCAGCCTGCGCTCCGACAGCCGGTGCGCCTCCCCGGCAGGAGTATCGCCGACAGCCGCTGGCCCCACCAACCCTGACCACTGCCAGCGGCCAGTCTGGAGTGGCTCTGTCCCACTTTTCGTGACTTCGGCAGTGGTGGTCACCGAGGTCGGGTGATCAATGTCGGTGACCATGGACTCCACTTGGGCCCGGCTTCAGCCGCTTGGGCTAAACATGAAGTTGCCGGCTGTACGGCGCGGGGAGCAGGACAGGCCGATAACATCGGTGAAGTCCTTAAGTCGTGCCGAAGCCGCTTCAGCTGACCGTGCGGTGCTGAGCGACACATGGATGCCGGCAAAGGTCATCCATTGATCGACAGTGAGCTGGTCGACGCCGAGTCCGTCCAGGTCACCGGAGACCGTCGCGGCGACACGGATCTCCAGGCCGTGCTGCTCAACGACTTGTAGGTCGACTGTGTCATAGCGGTGGTGTTCGAAGAAATAGACGCTCGCCTCCGCAGGTTCGGCAAACCTCGAGTTGCGCAGGGCTTGCCCGGCCATGTCGCGCCAGGTTGCCGTTGTGAGGGGAACCCATTCGATGCACAGCGACACAGGGCTGCTCCCGTCGTCGCGTGACACGTCAGCGAAGAGGAAGGTGAAACTCCAACTCAACCAGGGCATCATGCCGAGCGTCGGGTTGTCGAACAGCAGCCCATCCCACTGCCCACCGGTGGCCGGGACGAGTTCGCTCGCTCTCAGGCCGTCACCGTCTGCCTCATCGTTCATGGCCAGAGTCTGTCAGTGCGGGCCAGTCGGAGCTGACCCTCCCAGATAGTTGATCATGATCGAAGTGCGATGATCTTGGTCTGGTAGGGGTCCTGTTCCCGCATTTGGCTGGTGTGCGGATCGATGGTGTGTGCGCGAGGGGCCGGTCGGTGCGGATCGAGGCGAGCACGCAGGCTGCCGAGGCCTCGTGTTCTGGCTGTGGGGTTGCGTCGGGTCGGGTGCATAGCAGCTATGAGCGGCGGTTGTCCGACACCGCGGTCGGCGGCCGGGAAATGCTGGTCCAGTTGCGGGTGCGTCGTTCTTGTGCGACAACTTCGAGTGCGCCAAGAAACCTTCGCGGAACAGGTCCCGGGATTGACCGTCCGTTATGGACGTCGCAGCACGGTGCTCACCGCGGCGTCGCGTGCGGTCGCGCTCGCTCTGGGAGGCCGTGCTGGCGCACGGCTGACCAGTCACCTGGCCGCTGCGGTGAGCCGGATGACGTTACTGCGGTTGATCCGTAACCTGCCCGAGCCCGAGATGTCGACACCGCGCGTGCTGGGGGTGGACGACTTCGCCCTGCGGCGCGGGCACAACTACGGCACAGTGCTGATCGACATCGAGTCCGGTAAGCCGGTCGACGTCCTGCCTGATCGGTCGGCCGACTCGCTGGCGACGTGGCTGGACGCCCACCCTGGGGTTGAGGTGATCTGCCGCGACCGCGCCGGATGCTATGCCGAGGGCGCCAACCGTGGCGCTCCGGCGGCCGTGCAGGTCGCCGACCGCTGGCACCTGCTGCACAACCTCACCGGCGCGGTGAAACGCGTGGTCGGACGGCATCGCCGCTGCCTGCGCGCCGAACCCGACCCGGCTCAGTCCATCGCAACACCCTCGATCGGTGACGCAGTCGAGGGACTACGCGCCGAGCAGACCCGCGCCCGGCATGCCGAAATTCACGCGCTACTCGCCCGAGGCCTGTCACTGACCACGATCAGCCACACCCTCGGGCTGGACCGCAAAACCGTCCGCCGCTACGCCCAGGCCGCCAGCCCGGACGAGCTCATCGGCGCGAACCCGACCGGGCGCACCAGCACCCTGAAGCCCTACAAGCCCTACCTACGCCAACGCTGGGAGGAGGGCTGCACCAGCACCAACCAGCTGCTCGAGGAAATCCGCGACCGCGGGTTCCACGGCAGTATCCGCACCCTGCGCCGCTACACCGCCGAGCTGCGTGCCACGCTCACCAAACCAGAGCCACCACCAGCGCCGAAGGCGCGCGACGTCGTCGGCTGGATCGTCCGCAACCCCGACAACCTCACCGACGACGACCGCGCCGGACTGGAAGACGCCTGTGGTCGCTGCGCGGAGCTGGCGGCCACCCGCGACCTCGTCGCCAGTTTCGCGAAAATGCTCTGCCACCTCGGCGGCGCCAAACTCGAAGAATGGGTCTGCAAAGCCGAAAACGGCCCCGTCCGCGAGCTACGCGCCTTCGCCACCGGACTACGCAAGGACTGGCACGCCGTCACAGCCGGACTCACCCTGCCTTACAACTCCGGCGGCGTCGAAGGCAACGTCACCAGAATCAAGGCCATCAAACGACAAATGTACGGCCGAGCCAAACCCGACCTGCTCCGACTCCGCATCCTCCTCAGCGACTAACGACCACCGAATCACGGAATGTGGGACAGAGCCACTTCCCACTGGCCACTGACAGACCACCACACAACCACCGAGTGCGGTCACTTCTCACAGACAAAGCCAGGTGTTCGGCGGCGGCACCACCGCCCCGGCGGGTCACCGGGCACCGACCGCCGCCGAACGCACCGCCGCCCGCGTGCTCGCCCGGGCACTGTCGACTGCCGGTACCCGTGACCGGGTCGCCACGAAGGCGACCGCGCCCCTACCGCCCGGGCGGTCGCGGATGCGAGGCGCCCTCGCCCGCGAGGCACAACTCGTCGCCGGTCGCATCCCGACCGCCGAACCGTTCACCCGCACCACCGTCCCGACCCCGCCACTGCGGCTCGGGATCGCATGCGACGTGACCGGGTCGATGGCCGACTTCACCCGCCCGGTCGCCTCAGCGGCGTGGATCATGGCCAACGCCGCCCGCCTCACCACCGTGCCCGCGACCACCGCGACCGTGACCTGCAACTACGAGGTCCGCCCGATCACCTACCCGGCACCGCGTCCGCACGGGTGACCGAGTTCCACGCCGACGGCGGCGGCCACAAACTCGGCAACGCCCTCGACGCCCTCGACGGCGCGCTCGACCTGTCCACCCCGAACGCCGCCCGCCTCGTTGTGATCGTCTCCGACGGCAAGTACAGCACCGACCAACGCCGCGACGCGCAAACCCGCCTCGACCGCCTCCTCGCCACCGGGTGCGCAGTGCTCTGGCTGACCGTCAACGACGATGACACCCCGCTCGACGGCGCCACCGTCCACCGCCTCAAGAAACCCACCGGCACCGATCGGATGCCACGTCTCGCTCGACACCGGTGCCGAAGAGAGCCCGCACCCATCTGGCTGACTCCTCGTCCAAGCCGACCACCTCGGCCCGGACCGGCGCGCGGACCCGGGTCCACGCGCCGGAGGTGTCAGGCCGTCGCCCGCCTCGGAAGCTTCCACCCGGAGCGGGGGAAGTGGCAGGTGTAGCCGTTGGGGTACTTCTGCAGGTAGTCCTGGTGCTCGGGCTCGGCCTCCCAGAAGTCGCCCGCCGGGGTGACCTCGGTGACGACCTTGCCGGGCCACAGGCCCGAGGCGTCGACGTCGGCGATCGTGTCCTCGGCGACCCGCTTCTGCTCGTCGCTGGTGTAGAAGATCGCCGACCGGTAGCTGGTGCCGATGTCGTTGCCCTGGCGGTACTTCGTCGAGGGGTCGTGCACCTGGAAGAAGAACTCGAGCAGCGCGCGGAAGTCGGTCTTCTCGGGGTCGTAGACGACCTCGATGGACTCTGCGTGGGTGCCGTGGTTGCGGTAGGTGGCGTTCGGGACGTCGCCGCCGCTGTAGCCGACGCGCGTGGACACGACGCCGGGCTGGTGGCGGAACAGCTCCTCCATGCCCCAGAAGCAGCCGCCGGCGAGGATCGCCTTCTCGGTGGTCACGTCGTCTCCTTACTTGTCGTCGGTGTCGGTGTCACTCGTGAACAGGGTGAGGTATTCGCCGTACCCTTCGTCCTCCAGGTCGTCGACGTGGATGAACCGCAACGACGCTGAGTTGATGCAGTAGCGCAGTCCACCCTTGTCGGGGGGACCGTCGTCGAAGACGTGGCCGAGGTGGCTGTCCCCGTGCAGCGAGCGGGCTTCTGTCCGGATCATCCCGTGGCCGGAGTCTTCGCGCTCGACGACGTTCGTCTCGGCGATCGGCGTCGTGAAGCTCGGCCAGCCGGAGTTGCTGTCGTACTTGTCGACCGATGCGAACAGCGGCTCGCCGGACACGACGTCGACGTAGATACCGGGCTCGTGGTTGTCCCAGTAGGCGTTGACGAACGGGCGCTCGGTGCCGTCCTGCTGGGTCACGCGGTACTGCTCCGGATCGAGCCGCGAAACGGCTTCCGGGTTCTTGTGGTACTGGGTCTGCTGGGGCACAGCTCTCCGTTCCCGGCCTTGCGGCGCGAAGCTGGGGAACCAGGTGAAACGCACCTGGACACGCACATGTACAGACACCCCACGGGCCGGTCGTATTCCCGCGGATCCTGCCTTCTGTGGACTATTTAGTCCGAAACCATAGCTGGGAGCGGCTTGGCATTGATGCTGCGGTCGGCACATGTGACCTGGGGTACGTCGCCACGCGCGGTAGCGCCCGGCGATCTCATAGTGGACTTGACCGACCAGTTATGCCGGGGCTAGGTTCGGGGTCGTCCGCCTGTGTGCCTCCGCTAGCGACGAACTGTGCGACTGGACCAACCGGCGTCGAGCTCCACGGACGTCGCGCTACTCCCGGGGAGCCGGGTTCTGCAAACACCGCGATTCGGTGGGGAGAGAGCAACTGTCATGAGTGAGAGCTTCGAGGGCCGCAAGGTTGTGGTCGTCGGCGGTAGCAGCGGCATGGGCCTGGCCACGGCCCACCAGGTGGTCGCCGGGGGCGGCACCGCCGTGATCACGGGCCGAGACCAGGACAAGGTGCGTGCCGCGGTCGAAGCGTTGTCGCGGAACGGAAAGGCGTGGGGCATCACGGCTGAGCTGACCGACCGTGACCAGGTGCCCGAGGTCCGAAAGCAGCTCGCCGCCGAGCACGCCGACGCGACCCTGCTCGTCAACGCCGCGGGTTTCTTCGTCCCGAAGGCGTTCAGCGAGTACGACGAAGCCTTTTACGACTCGTACAACGAACTGAACCGCGCGCTGTTCTTCATCACGCAGACCGTCGTCGAGGGCATGGTCGCCGGTGGCCAGGGCGGCGCCATCGTCAACATCGGCTCGATGTGGGCGCACCAGGGCATCGCGGCGACGCCGCACACCGGCTACTCCGTGCAGAAGGGCGGCATCCACGCGCTCACGAAGGCGCTCGCGATTGAGCTGGCGCCGCACGGCATCCGGGTCAACGCGGTCGCGCCCGGGGTCGTGAAGACACCCCTGTACCTGCGCTTCGTCCCAGCGGACAAGCTCGATGAAACGGTCGACGGCTTCGACAGCTTCCACCCGCTGGGGCGGGTCGGCAGCCCGGAGGACATCGCGAACACGGTGTCGTTCCTGCTGTCGGACAAGTCGAGCTGGATGACCGGCGCCATCGTCGACGTCGACGGCGGCATCATGGCCGGCCGCAACTGACCCTCGAACGTAACGCGGGGATGGCGCCGGCGGGGCTGCGGACGTGCCCGTACGCATCCGTAGCCCGGGCGCCCGCGGGAAACCACGGCAACTCGGCGAGACCGTGGCTTCGCCGCGAGTCAGGCCAGGTCCGCCGGACGAACCCGGTACACCTGCAGCGTGTGGTCGCCGCGTGCCTCATGATCGGCGGCATCGGCGCCCACTACCTGCTCAACGGTCGTGAGCGCGCGTTCGGCAAGCGCACGGTGTCCAGACGGACGGCCTCGGCGACGACGGTCGTCGCCGCCGTTCCACGATGTACAGGGCGCGAGCCGGCACCGTCGCCCGCAGCGCTTCGACGACCGGGTCGCGACCGGCGACGAACGTCACCGGGATCCCTTGCGCTGCCACGGTTCCCGGCCTGCCGCGAACTCATCGGCCGAGCGACCAGCGCGGCCCGTTCGGCGTGTCCTCGACGACGACCCCGGCCGCAGCCAGCCCGTCCCGCAGCGCGTCGGCCGTCGCGTAGTCCTTGCGCGCCCTGGCCAGCCGGCGCTGCTCCAGCGTGACGTCGACGAGCTTGCCGAGCGCGTCGCAGCACCCGTCACCGGCGCCCGCCTGCTCGGCCCAGGGCTCGGCGAGTGGGTCGAGCCCGAGCACGTCGAGCATCGCACGCAACTCGCCCAGCAGTCGGTCGATCGCCTCCTTGTCGCCGGCGGCGAGTGCCGCGTTGCCCTCCCGCACCGCGGCGTGCACGACGGCGAGTGCCTGCGGCGTGCCGAGGTCGTCGTCCATCGCATCACGGAACGCCGCCGGCACGTCCGACGCCGCCGGCACGGCACCGGCTACCTCGACGGCCCGGGTCACGAAGCCCTCGATGCGCCGGTACGCCGCGGCGGCCTTGTCGAGTGCCTCCTCGGCATACTCGACGGTCGACCGGTAGTGCGGCGCGACGAGGTAGTAGCGCAGCTCGACCGGACGCCACCGCTTGACCAGCTCGGTGATCAGCAACGTGTTGCCGATCGACTTGCTCATCTTCTGCGCGCCGAGGTTCAGCAACCCGTTGTGCAGCCAGTAGCGCGCGAACCTGTCGCCCACGCCGCGGGATTGCGCCAGCTCGTTCTCGTGGTGCGGGAACACGATGTCGGTACCACCCCCGTGGATGTCGAACGTCGGGCCGAGGTACGTCGTCGCCATCGCCGAGCACCCCAGGTGCCAGCCGGGCCGGCCCGGGCCCCACGGCGCCGGCCAGGACGGTTCGCCCGGCCGGGATCCCTTCCACAGCGCGAAGTCGAGCGGGTCGCGCTTCGGCCGGTCCGGGTCGGTCTTCTCTGTCTTGACCATCTGGTCCGGCTGCTGGCCGGACAGCGCGCCGTACTCGGACAGCGAGCGCACGTCGAAATACACGTCGCCGCCGCTGGCGTACGCGTGGCCCCGGTCGATCAGCTGCTGGATCAACTCGATCATCTGCGTGATGTGCCCGGTGACGAGCGGCTCCACCGTCGGCGGGCGCAGACCGAGCACGTCGTAGGCCCGCTCCATCTGGTGGATCACCCGCTGGCCGACCTGCCACCACGGGACGCCCTCCTCGGCGGCACGGACGAAAATCTTGTCGTCGACGTCGGTGATGTTGCGCGCGAAGACGACGTCGTGGCCGGACCGCTCGAGCCACCGCCACAGCACGTCGAAGATCACCTTGCTGCGCGCATGCCCGATGTGCGGCGGCGCGTAGACAGTGTCGCCACACAGGTACACCGTCACCTTGGGCGGGTCGAGCGGCTCGAAGCCGCGTACGCTGCGGGTTTTGGTGTCGTACAGGCGAAGACTCACGTGCTCAAGGGTAACGAGCTCAGGCGGTGAGGCCCGGCCGCTCTCTGTGTCGCCGAGCAGGCGGGTCTGCTGGTCACCCGCCCACGACGTGACGTACGACGTGTCCTCGCGCGCCCGCACCGCCGGACCGAGGGCGAGCGGCGATTTCCTTGCCGACCTCGTCCATGTCGAGGCGTTTGACCGCGTCCACGACCTGCGCGAGAGTCGCGGCGGGCAGGGCTCCAGCCTGGTGAGGACGAGGACACCCTCACCGAATGCCATCAGAGTCGGAATCGCCGTGATCCTGCGGCGGCAGGGATCACGTGGCTCGCTACGGGTGGCGGTCGTGCGTGTCCGCTTCGAGCAGGGACAGCTGACCGAAGCAGAGCTACGCCTCGTCCTCGACTGGTCGGTCCGATCGCGCCCACGCCACCGAGCTGGCAGAGTTACTCGCCGCGCTTCACGTCACCAGGCCGACCGTCAGAGGATCGGCGCGCCGATGACTCCACATATCGGCGCCGGGTGCTCTCAGGTCCCGGCTGCGGTGTCGTCGGGTGGCCTGTCCTCCATGATCGACGAGAGCTTCTCGGACGGCGCGTCCGGCACGGTCGTCTTGTGCTTGCCACTGAACGCGCCCACGTACTTGTCGCGGTGAGCTTCCTCGACCGCGTGCGGGTAGTGCAGGTCGAACGCGGGCCGCTCGGAGCGGATCCGGGGCATCTCGGTGAAGTTGTGCCGTGGCGGCGGGGTGCTGGTGGCCCACTCGAGTGAGTTGCCGTAGCCCCACGGGTCGTCC
>NZ_JBOHGB010000020.1:0-68131 GCF_050699935.1 Actinophytocola sp. | reverse complement strand
GTCACGTTCGCCGCGCCGGCGCGGTCGGCGAGCATCCGCGCCACCGAGCCGGCGCCGGCGCCCACCTCGAGGCACCGCCACCCGGCCGCCACGCCCACCCGGTCGAGCAGCCGCGCGCTGAACGGGTCGAAGACCTCCTGCAGCAGCATGAGCCGGTCGTGCTCGACCTGCGCCTTGGTGTCCACGTACGAGGTCCAGCTCAGGGTGTCCGACATGGGCCGGATCGTACGGGAAGCCGAGCCGCTCGCCCCCTCACCTCGTAGAGTGTGCTCGGACACGACGATGGGAGCTTTGCCTTGCGGCTCATGCGAGTGGGCGCCCCCGGCGCCGAGCGCCCGGTGGTGCTGGACGACACCGGCCAGGCCTTCGACCTCGACGGCCTGACCGCCGAGGTCGACGGGCCGTTCCTCGCCGGTAGCGGCCTCGCCCGGGTGCGGGCCGCGCTGGCCGCGCGCGAGCTGCGGTCGGTGGACGTCGCGGGGGAGCGGGTCGGCGCGCCGATCGCCCGGCCCCCGGCCGTCGTCTGCGTCGGGATGAACTACGCGGCGCACGCGGCGGAGTCCGGCGCGGCCCCGCCGGAGCAGCCGATCGTGTTCCTCAAGCACCCCAACACGGTCGTCGGCCCGTTCGACGACGTGCTCGTGCCGCGCGGGTCGGAGAAGCTCGACTGGGAGGTCGAGCTGGGGGTGGTGATCGGTCGCCAGGCCCGCTACCTCGACTCTCCCGAGGACGCGCTCGCGTGCGTGGCCGGCTACGTGCTGTCCAACGACGTGTCCGAGCGTGACTTCCAGCTCGACCCGACCGTCTCCGGTGGACAGTGGTCGAAGGGCAAGTGCGCCGAGACGTTCAACCCGCTGGGCCCGTGGCTGGTGCCGGCCGACGAGGTCGCCGACCCGCAGGCGCTGGGCCTGCGCTCGTTCGTCAACGGCGAGGCGCGGCAGGACTCGACGACCGCGGACATGGTGTTCGGCGTGGCGGTGCTCGTGCACCACCTGTCGCGGTTCATGGTGCTCGAGCCGGGCGACCTGCTCAACACCGGCACGCCGCAGGGCGTCGCGCTGGCCGGGCGGTTCCCGTACCTCGCGGTCGGCGACGTGATGGAGATCGAGATCGACGGGCTGGGCCGGCAGCGGTCGGTGCTGGCCAAGGCGAGCGGAGCGAGCCATTCAACACAGTCTGGGAGGGGTTAGTTGACGCGGGTCGCGTTGATGGCCACGTGTCTCACCGACACGTTCTTCCCGGACACCGCACGCGCCGTGGTCCGGCTGCTGGAGCGGCTGGGCTGCACGGTCGAGTTCCCCGCGGCGCAGACCTGCTGCGGCCAGCTGCACTACAACACCGGCTACCGGCGGCAGGCGGCGACGCTGGCCAGGCGGACCGCGAAGGCGTTCGACGGCTACGACGCGGTCGTCGCGCCGTCCGGCTCGTGCGCCGGCATGGTCCGCGACCTGTACCCGGGCCTGCACCGCTCGACCACGTCGGTCGCCGCGCGGACCCACGAGCTGTCCGAGTTCCTCGTCGACGTGCTCGGCGTGACCGACGTCGGCGCGTACTTCCCGCACCGGGTCACCTACCACCCGACCTGCCACTCGCTGCGCATGCTCGGCGTGGGGGACAAGCCGCTCGCGCTGCTGCGCGCGGTGCGCGGGCTGGACCTCGTCGGGCTGCCCGGCGACCGGGAGTGCTGTGGGTTCGGCGGCACGTTCGCGGTGAAGAACGCCGACACGTCGACCGCGATGCTCGCCGACAAGATGCAGGGCGTGCTCGACACCCGCGCGCAGGTGGTGACCGCGGGCGACAACTCGTGCCTGATGCACATCGGCGGCGGGCTGTCCCGGCTCAACACCGGCGTACGGGCGCTGCACCTCGCGGAGATCCTGGCCAGCACCGAGGAGGAGCCATGGGCCGCAACCCCGTGACCTGGCTGGGCAGCCCGGCGTTCCCGGTCGCGGCCCGCACGGCGCTCGCCGACGCGCAGCTGCGCGGCAACCTCGCGCATGCCACTGCGACCATCCGCACGAAGCGGGCCGCCGCGGTGGCCGAGCTGCCCGACTGGGAACGGCTGCGCCGCGCCGGCGAGGCCGTCAAGGACGACGTCCTGTCGCATTTGGACGTCTACCTGGCACGGCTGGAGGAGGCGGTCACCGCGCGGGGCGGCGTGGTGCACTGGGCCCGCGACGCCGCGGAGGCCAACGACATCGTGCTGCGCCTCGTCCGCGACGCGGGCGCGCGCGAGGTGGTCAAGGTCAAGTCCATGGCCACCGCGGAGATCGGGCTGAACGAGGCGCTCGCGGCGGGCGGCGTCACGGCGGTCGAGACCGACCTCGCGGAGCTGATCGTCCAGCTCGGCGACGACCGGCCGTCGCACATCCTGGTGCCCGCGATCCACCGCAACCGCTCGGAGATCCGCGACCTCTTCCGCCGGACCATGCCGCACGCGGCCACCGTGTCGGACCGTCCGGCCGACCTGGCCGAGGCCGCTCGGGTCCACCTGCGACGGAAGTTCCTGTCCGCGAAGGTCGCGATCTCCGGGGCGAACTTCGCGGTGGCGGACTCGGGTTCGGTGGTCGTGGTGGAGTCCGAGGGCAACGGGCGGATGTGCCTCACCCTGCCGGAGACGCTGATCACCGTGATGGGCATCGAGAAGCTCGTGCCGACGTGGCGAGACCTCGAGGTGTTCCTGCAGCTGCTGCCACGCTCGTCCACCGCGGAGCGGATGAACCCGTACACGTCGGTGTGGACGGGCGTAACCCCCGGCGACGGCCCGCGCGCGTTCCACCTGGTGCTGCTGGACAACGGCCGCACCGCGACCCTCGCCGACCGGGTGGGGCGGCAGGCGCTGCGCTGCATCCGGTGCTCGGCGTGCCTGAACGTGTGCCCGGTCTACGAGCGGACCGGTGGGCAGGCATACGGCTCGGTGTATCCGGGTCCGATCGGCGCGATCCTGACCCCGCAGCTGGGCGCGGGGTCCGGCGACACCGGAGACTCCGCGACGGATTCGCTGCTGCGGTCGCTGCCGTTCGCGTCGTCGCTGTGCGGGGCGTGCTACGAGGTGTGCCCGGTGCGGATCGACATCCCGGAGGTGCTGGTGCACCTGCGTTCCCGTGTCGTCGAGGCGAAGGGCCCGTACACGCCGGAGGCGGTCGCGATGGCGGCGGCGTCGTGGGTCATGGTGTCGCCGGGCCGGTTCCGGCTGGCGCAGCGGCTGCTTTCCCTGCTGCGCCTGGTGTCCCGGCGCGGGCGGGTCAAGCGGCTGCCGTGGCCGGGTTCGAAGTGGACGGACTCGCGGGACGTGCCGGTGCCGCCCGCGGAGTCGTTCTCGGCGTGGTGGCGGAGGACTCGTGGCTGACTCGCGGGAGGTCGTGCTGGGCCGGATCCGTGCCGCGCTGGCGGACCGGCCGCACCCGCCCGCGGTGCGCCGGGACTACGCGCGGTCGCGACCGCTGGGCGAGCTGCCGGCGTTGTTCGCGTCGCGGGTGGCCGACTACCGGGCGGCGGTGCACCGGGTGCCGGATGCCGCCCTGCCGGCACGGATCGAGGAGTCGCTGCGCGCGCGGGGTGTGCGAAAGCTGGTGGCGCCGGCGGACCTACCCGGTTGGTGGCGGGTGGGGGAGGTGGTCTGGTCGCTGGACGCGCCCGCGCACCCGCTGCCGCGCACGATGCTCGACCGGTGCGACGGCGTGCTGACCGGTGCCGCGGTGGCGATCGCCGAGACGGGCACGATCGTGCTGGACGCGGGCGAGGCGCAGGGCCGGCGCGCGCTGACTCTGCTGCCGGACTACCACCTGTGCGTGGTGCGCGAGTCCCAGATCGTCGGCACCGTGCCGGAGGCGCTGGCCCGGCTGGACCCGGTGCGGCCGCTGACGTTCATCAGCGGCCCGTCCGCCACGAGCGACATCGAGCTGGACCGCGTGGAGGGCGTCCACGGCCCCCGCAACCTGGAAGTCCTCGTCGTCACCGGCTGACCCCGCCGGCGTGTCACATGGTTCCTCCCGAATGCAGACGGGTGAGATAGTCGATGCATCGCGGCAGGTCCGCGATGAACTGTTTGGCATCCCGGCGGAGGGCTTCGAACTCGCCGGCGGCGGGGCCGTGATCCATCCCGCCGAGTGCGGCTCGCGCGCGGCGGGGGCCGGCGCCGAGGCCCAGCAACATGGTGTTCCATGAATACGACTCGAAGCCGTGGTAATACGGATAGGCCGTGTCCTCGTCGAGGAGAAGCCGGTCGGCGTCCCGCAGGACGTCTTCGAGCCCGTCGGGGATCGGTCGGGTTTTCGCGGCTTTCCAGTACGGGGTGTCGTCGCGTTGCGCGGCCCGGTAGTGCAGGACCAGGAATTCCTTCACGCCGTCGATGGCGCGGGCAACCTTGCGGTTGTAGCTACGTCGGACCTCGGCATCCCAGTCGGTGCCGGGGAAGTGTTTGACCAGTTCTTCGATTCCCTGCTGAATGAAGAAGATGCCCGTTGACTCGAGGGGCTCGACGAATCCGCTGGAGAGACCGATCGCGACACAGTTCTTCACCCAGGACCGGCTGCTGCGCCCGATCCTCATCCTGATGTGGTTCGCCGGAAGATCATCTTGACCCGGTGCGGCGAAGGCACGCAGGGTCTGCTCGGCTTCTTCGGGCGTGCAGAAGTCATCCGCGTAGACGTAGCCGGTCCCGTCGCGACCGAACAGCGGAATGGTCCAGATCCAACCCGCGTCCATGGCGGTGGCCGTCGTGTACGGGGCGACCTCCGACGTCTCGGGGTCCTTGGGAACCCGCAAAGCCACCGCGCGATTGTTGGGCAGTACGTCGGTGAAGGAGATGAACTGTTCGTCGAGTGTCTTGTTGATGAGCCGGCCGCGGAACCCGGTGCAGTCCACGAACAGGTCCGCGCCGATCGAGCCGTGGTTCTTCGTGCCTACCTGACTGATCCACCCGCGGTCGTCCTGGTTGACCTCGACGACGTCGTCGGTGATGTGGTTGACCCCGCGGTCGGTCGCGTACTTGCGGAGGAATCGAGCCAACAGGTCCGCGTCGAAATGGTAGGCGTAGGGAAACTGCGCTCGCTGTTCGGCCAGGGTCGATCGACCGAGCTCGCTGTCGTGGCCGCTGACGAACAGGTTCCCGTCCAGGGCACGCGGTGAACGTTTGGCCTCACATAGTGCGGGGGTCAGGAAACAGTCACGGTCGAACCGGTCGTGATCGCCACCCAGCTCGAGCCACCAGTCGGCCATGGTGAATCCATTGACCGTCCTGAGGCGTTCGAACGGGTGGTAGAAGTGGTGGCCGGGACGCCGCCAGTTCTCGAAGCGGATGGCCAGTTTGTACGAGGCGGCACAGTGCGGCATCCAGTCCGATTCTTCGAGCTCCAGGGACGAGAAGAAATGCCGAACCGTGCTGAATGTCGCTTCTCCGACGCCGATTGTCGACACCCGGTCCGATTCCACGAGCGTGACGGCGAGGCGATCCCCGAAGCTCTTCTTGAGGTAGCTCGCGGTCATCCAGCCCGCGGTGCCACCACCAACGATCAGCACGGACTTAATCAAGGTACGTCCCTTCCTGTCGGATCATCAGTTGGGCGGTCATCAGGGCCATGTCTCTAGCCGGCGAGCCAGTCGCGCACCGCGGACGCGGTGGTGTCGGCGTGGGTGTCCATCATCGTGAAGTGGTCGCCGGGGACCTCCACCAGCGTGTGCGGGACGGGCCAGGTCGCGCGCCAGTCCGTGCCCGCGGCGGCCGACTCCCCGGCCAGATCCTCAGCCATCTCCTCGGTCGGCTCCGTGGCGCGTACCTGGAGCGTCGGCGCGGTGAGCGAGGTGGGCACCCAGCCGTCGAACATGCGCACGTACGCGCCCATCGCGACCAGGGTGGCGTCCCCGACGGGGGAGTCGAACCGCTCTTCCAGCGTGCGCACCGTCCGGGCGGCGAGCGCCTGGAACCACGGCGCCACCCTGAGCGCCGCGTCGATGTGGTACGTGTCGAGCAGCACGACGCCGGCCGGTGCGGCGCCGTCCGCCTCGAGTCGGGCGGCGACGGCGTGGCCGAGCGCCCCGCCGGTGGAGTGGCCGACGATCACCACGGGCCGGTCGCCCGCCCGCGCCCGCACGGCGTCGGCGTGCATCCGCACGAAGGTCTCGCGGTCCGCGGGCACGGCGTCGCCGCCGACGAGGCCGGGATGGGTGAACACCACGAGGTCGTGCTCGCCCGCGAACGACCGCGCGAACCCCGTGTACTCGCCCGTGCCGATGGCCGGGGTCAGCGACATGAGGCACGCCAGCAGCGGCCCACCGTCCCCCGTGGACAGCTGGACCGGTGGCAGTGGCTCCGACGTGGTGGGCGCGACGTGGGACGCGCCGACCAGCAACTGCATGCCGGCTACCGGCTCACCGGCCGCGCACACCGTCCGGTACAGCGCGGACAGCGTGTACTCCGACCGCCCCTCCACGGCGGGTGCGGCGCCGAGTTCGTCCAGCAGGTGGCGCGCCAGCTCCTCGGGTGTCGGGTGGTCGAACGCGACGGTCGCGGGCAGTCGCAGCCCGGTCCCCGCGGCGAGCTGGTTGCGCAGCTGCACCGCCGCCAGCGAGTCGAGCCCGAGGTCGGCGAATCCCTTGCCCGCCGGCACGTCTGCCGCGTCGAGGTAGCCGAGCACGGCGGCAGCCTCGGCGCGCACGAGGTCGGCCAGCGTCCGCTCGTCCTCGGGGCCGCCGGTCAGCCGGGACAGCCACGAGCTGGTCGCGCGCTCGCCCGACGGCCGCCGCGACCGCACCAGCCCACGCAGCACCGGTGGCACCGGGCCCCCGCGCAGCACGGGGATGTCCAGCCGCACCGGCACGGTCACCGGGTCGGCCACCCGCAGCGCCGCGTCGAACAGCGCGCGGCCCTGCTCGTCGGAGATCGCCGGAAACCCTTGCCGGGCAAGGAGGTCCCGCGCGGCGCCGGACACGTGCGTCGACATGCCGGACCCCTGGTCCCACAGGCCCCATGCCATCGACGCCGCCGCCAGCCCGCGGGCCCGCCGCGTCCTGGCGAGCGCGTCGAGGAAGGCGTTGCCCGCCGCGTAGTTGGCCTGCCCCGGGTTGCCGAACGTCCCGGCCGCCGAGGAGAACAGCACGAACGCGGACAGGTCGAGGCCGGCCGTCAGCTCGTGCAGGTGCCAGGCCGCGTTCACCTTGGGCCCCAACACCTTCGCGAGCCGTGCCTGGGTCAGCGAGCCCAGCACGCCGTCGTCGAGCACGCCGGCGCTGTGCACGACCGCGGTCAGCTCGCCGCGGCAGCCGTCGATGACGGCGGCCAGTGACGTGCGATCGGCCACGTCGCACGCGGCGATCCGCACCCGTGCGCCCAGCGCCGCCAACTCCGCGCGCAGCTCCGCCGCGCCGGCCGCCCGCTCGCCCTGTCGGCTGAGCAGCAGCAGGCTCCGCACCCCGTGCGCGGTCACCAGGTGCCGGGCGATCAGCGTGCCGAGCGCCCCGAACGCGCCGGTGAGCAGTACTGTCCCTTGTGGATCGAAGGTTGGGCCCGGGCCGTCGAGGGAGGCCCTGGCCAGCCGGGGAACCAGCGTCGCGCCCGCGCGGATCGCCACCTGGGCTTCGCCGGTCGCCACCGCCGTGGGCAGCAGCCGTTCCGAGGAGGGCCGACCGTCGAGGTCGACGAGGGTGATGCGATCCGGGTTCTCCGACTGCGCCGAGCGCACGAGCCCCCACACCGCGGCGGCGGCGAGGTCCGGCTCGGCGGCGTCGGTCGCGTGGCGGGTGACGACCACGAGCCGCTTGCCCGCCGGCTCGGCGAGCCACCGCTGCACCGACTCGAGGGTGCTCGCGGTCAGCGAGTGGACATCGGCGACCACGTCGCCGCCGCGGCCCCCCACGTCGAGCCGCTCGAAGTCGGGCTCGTCCCCGGTGGCGTCCGGCGGGGCCGGTATCCAGTCCACACGGAACAGTGCGTCCCGGGCCACCGCCTCGCTCGGGTCGAGCGGCTCGGCGGGCCGGGCCAGCAGCGAGGAGATCGTGGCCACCGGCCGGCCCAGCTGGTCGGCGAGGTATAGCGTCATGGTGTCCGGTCCGGTCGCGAGTGCCCGCACCCGCAGCGCCGTCGACCCCGTGGCGTGCAGCCGGACGCCCGTCCACTCGAACGGCACGAGCGAGTCCTCGATCCGCTCGGCGAGCCGTCGCACGTGCAGCGCGGCGTCCAGCAGCGCGGGGTGCAGGCCGAGCCGGGCCGCGCGGTCGTGCTCGCCGTCGGGCAGCGCCACCTCCGCGAACAGCTCTTCGCCGCGTCGCCACACCGCGCGGACGGCGCGGAACGTGGCGCCGTAGTCGTCGCCGTGCTCGGCGAGCGTGTCGTAGCCGTCGGTGATGTCGACCGCCTCGGCGCACGGCGGCGGCCAGGTCCGCAGGTCGGGGTCGGCTGCCTGGCCGCCCGTCCCGAGCGTGCCGGTGGCGTGCCTGGCCCACGGGCTGTCCACTTCAGACTCCACGGGTCGGGAGTGGACGGCGACGGGCCGGCGTCCGGACGGGTCCGGGCCGGACACGGCGACCTGGAGCCGCACCGCGCCGCTGTCGGGCAGCACGAGCGGGCGCACGATCGCGAGGTCGTCCAGCTGGTCGAGGCCGACCTCGTCACCGGCCCGGAGGACCAGCTCGACGAACACCGTCGCGGGCACCAGCGGCTCGCCGCCGATCACGTGCTCGACCAGCCACGGCTGCTCGACTGTGGACAGAGTGACGTCGAGCAGTACCTGGTCGGAGTCGGGCACCGGCGACAGCAACGGGCGGTCGAGCCCGGTGGTCGCGCCGCTCGGGGGTGGGGCGTCGAGCCAGAACCGGCGCTGCTGGAAGGGGTACGTCGGCAGGTCCACGTGCCGCGCGTCGCTGCCCGCGTACACCGCGCGCCAGTCCACCGGCACACCCTCGGTATGCAGCCGACCGGCCGCGGCGAGCAGCGTGGCGACCTCCGGGTGCCCGTCCCGTGCCGACGGGACGACGTCGTCGGCGAGTCCGGAGAGGACGGCGTCGGGGCCGACCTCGAGGCAGCTCGTGACACCCTCGTCGCGCAGCCACCGGACGGCGTCGGCGAACCGCACGGTCTCGCGGGCGTGGCGGGTCCAGTACTCCGCCGTGTACCGCTCGGCGAGCCGGCCGGTGAGCGTGGACACGATGGGGATCGCCGCCGGGTGGTGGGTCAGGCCCGCGGCCACGGCGTGGAACTCCGCCAGCATGGGCTCGATGAGCGGCGAGTGGAACGCGTGGCTCACCCGCAGGCTCGTGGTGCGACGTTCCTGGCCGGCGAAGTGCCCGGCGATGGCGTGCACGGCATCGTGCTCTCCCGAGACGACCACCGACCGCGGCGCGTTCACCGCGGCGATCGACACCTGATCGGTCAGCAGCGGCGCGACCTCGTCCTCGGTCGCCTGGACGGCCACCATGGCGCCACCGGCGGGCAGGTCGCGCATGAGCCGGCCGCGGGCCGCCACCAGCTTGGCGGCGTCGGGCAGGTCCAGCACCCCCGCGACGTGGGCGGCGGCGAGCTCGCCGATGGAGTGGCCGGCGAGGTAGTGCGGACGCACGCCCCACTCGGCGAGCAGCCGGAACAGGGCGACCTCGTAGGCGAAGAGGGCGGCCTGGGTGAAGTCCGTGCGGTCCAGCAGGTCCGGCTCACCCGCGAGGACGGTGCGCAGCGGCCGGTCGAGGTGCGGGTCCAGGTGCCGGCAGGCGTCCGCGAACGCGTCGGCGAAGGCGGGGAACGCGTGCAGCGCCGTGCCCATGTGCGGCCGCTGCGAGCCCTGGCCGGTGAACAGCAGCGCGAGCCGAGGGCGCGGAATCGCCGTGGCGGTGACGACACCCGGGTGTGGCTCCCCGGCGGCGAGCGCGCGGAGGGCGTCCGCCGGCCGGCTGGTGACCACCGCCCGGTGGGACAGCGACGCCCTGGAGGTGGCGAGAGAGAAGCCGACGTCGGCGAGCCGCTCCTGTCCGATCACACCGGCGAGCCTGCGGGCCTGGGCGCGCAGGGCGGCCTCGTCGGCGCCGGACAGCAGCAGCGGCCCGGTTGTCCACAGGTCGGCGTCCGGCGCCCCGGTCTTGTCGGTGCCCGCCGGTAGCGTGGAAACCGGGGGGTCCCCGGGGTCCCCGGCAGGTTTATCGGGCGGGGCGGGTTCCTCGAGGATCACGTGCGCGTTGGTGCCGCCGATACCGAACGCGGACACTCCTGCCCGCCGCGCTCGGTCCGGGTCCGCCGGCCACGGTACCGGCTCGGTCAGCAGCCGTACCGCGCCGCCGTCCCAGTTCACGTGCCGGGACGCCGTGGTCACGTGCAGCGTCCTCGGCAGCAGCCCGTGCCGCATCGCGGCCACCATCTTGATCACGCCGGCCACCCCGGCCGCCGCCTGCGTGTGGCCCAGGTTGGACTTCACCGACCCCAGCCACAGCGGCCGGTCGGCCGCCCGGTCCTGGCCGTACGTCGCGAGCAGTGCCTGCGCCTCGATCGGATCGCCGAGCGTGGTGCCCGTCCCGTGCGCCTCGACGGCGTCCACGTCCGAAGTGGACAGTCCAGCGGCGGCGAGGGTCGCGTGCACCAGGTGTTGCTGCGCCTGACCGTTGGGCGCGGTCAGCCCGTTCGAAGCGCCGTCCGAGTTCACCGCGGTGCCCCGCACGACGGCGAGCACCGGGTGGCCGTTGCGCCGCGCGTCGGAGAGCCGCTCCAGCAGCAGGACCCCGACGCCCTCCGCCCAGGACGTCCCGTCCGCCGCGTCGGAGAACGACTTGCACCGCCCGTCCGGCGACAGCGCCCGCTGCCGGCTGAACGCGACGAACGAGTTGGGCGTGCACATCACGGTCGCGCCGCCGGCCAGGGCCAGCCCGCACTCGCCGGACCGCAGCGCGCGCACGGCCTGGTGCAGCGCCACGAGCGACGACGAGCACGCGGTGTCCACCGTGACCGTCGGCCCGCGCAGTCCGAGCACGTACGCGAGCCGGCCCGACGCCACGCTGCCCGCCGAGCCGAGCACCAGCTGTGCCTCCAGCTCGTGCGGGACCCCGGCGAACCGCGAGCCGTAGTCGCTGTACATCACCCCGACGAACACGCCGGTCTGGCTGCCCCGCAAGGAGACCGGGTCGATGCCGGCCCGCTCCACCGCCTCCCACGACACCTGCAGGAGCAGCCGTTGCTGCGGGTCGACGGTCATCGCCTCGCGCGGGGAGATGCCGAACAGGCCGGGGTCGAAGTCCGCCACGCGATCGAGGAACCCGCCCGACCGGGTGTACGACGTGCCGATCCGGTCCGGGTCCGGGTCGTACAGCCCGGCGAGGTCCCAGCCGCGGTCGGCCGGGAACTCGGTGATCGCGTCGACCTCGCCGGACACCAGCGCCCACAGGTCCTCCGGCGACGCGACACCGCCCGGGTAGCGGCAGCCGATGCCGACGATCGCCACCGGCTCCGTGTCCGCCGCCGTGTCCGCCGCCGGGCTCGCCGTCGCGTGAGCCGGCCGCGTGACGGCCGGCGCCACGGCGGTGTTCCCGAGCAGGGTGCCGAGCAGGTGCGTGGCGAGCGCGGCGGGCGTGGGGTGGTCGTACACGAGGGTGGCGGTCAGCTCCAGCCCGGTCACCGCGCCCAGCCGGTCACGCAGCTCCAGCGCGTGCAGCGAGGTGAGCCCGCACGCGGAGAAGGCGACGTCCGGGCCCGGCGTCGTGTCGCACACCGCGCTCAGCTCGGCGAGCACGAGCCGCACCATCGCGTGCTCCGGGTCGGGCAGGCCCCGCAACCGCTCGCGCAGCGCGCCGGCCGTGGCCTCGTCGCCGCCGCGCAGCAACCGGGCGTCGAGCCCGGCGACCGCGTGCCGGGCGATCTTGTCGGGCCCCCGACGCGGGACGGCGTCGATCTCGTAGACCTCCGCCGGCACCTTGACGCTCGACAGCTCGCGGTGGCACGCGGCGAGCAGCGCGGGCAGGCGCACCCCGCCCGGCTCCGCCACCACGTACGCCACCGGCACCTCACCGAGCACGTCGTGCGGCCGGCCGGCGACCACCACGTCGGCGACTCCGGGCGCCCGCGAGAGCACCCGCTCCACCTCGGTGGGGTGGATGTTCTCGCCGCCGCAGATGATCAGCTCCTTGATGCGACCGGTCACCGCGAGGTGGCCGTGCTCGCGCAGCCGGCCGAGGTCGCCGGACCGGTACCACCCGTCCCGCAGCACCGTCGCCGTCGCCTCCGGCTGGCCGTGGTACCCCAGCATCAGTCCGGCGCCGCGGATCCAGATCTCGCCCTCGGCGCCGGCGGGTACCTCGGCGCCGGTCTCCGGGTCGGCGAGGCGGACCTCGAGGCCCGGCGCCGGCGGGCCGCACGTGCCCTCGACCCGCGGCCCGCCCGGCCGGTCCACGGCGATCACGCCGCACGTCTCGGTGCTGCCGTACGCGTCGAGCAGCTCCAGACCGAATGTGTCCTCGAACGCGCCGCGCAAAGCCGGCGGGCACGGCGCGCCCGCACTCAGGCACAGCCGAAGCTTCGGCACCGAGACACCCGGGCCGGCCGCGCGCACCAGCTGGTGGTAGGTCGCCGGCACCCCGGCCAGCACGGTGAACGGGTGCTCCCGCAACAGGTCCAGTGTCGCCTCGGGACGGAAGCCGGTCGTGATCCACGCGCTCGCGCCGACCGCGGTCACGCCGAGCACGCACACCGAGTGCGCGAAGCTGTGGAACAGCGGCAGCGGCCACAGCACCTCGTCGGCCGCCACCAGGCCGACGGCCGGCAGGAACCGGGTCAGCACCGCGCCGAGCGCGGCGCGCTGCGTGGACACCACGCCCTTGGCCGGCCCGGTGGTGCCGGACGTGTACTGGAGCCATGCCGGCTCGTCGAGCCCGAGGTCGTCGCGGGCGGGCCGGCCGGGGTCGGTCTCGGCCAGCGCCGCGCACGACTCGCTCGTGATCACCAACCGGCCCTGGCCCCGGTCGGTGATGACCGCGGCCGCGCCGCTGTCGTCGAGCAGGTGGGTCAGCTCGGCGTCCGACGCGCGCGGGTTGAGCGGCACGCCCACCGCGGCCGCCCGGGTGATCGCCAGGAGGCTCTCGACGACGGCGACGCCGTTGTCGAGGCACACGGCCACGCGGTCACCACGGCCGACGCCCACGCCTGCCAGGTGCCCGGCGAGCCACCGGGTCCGCCGCTCCAGGTCCGCGTAGGTGACCGCGCGCCGGTCGTCGCGGAACGCCACCTTGCCGCCGGCCCGCTCGGCGTGCGAACGCAGCAGATCGGGCAGCGGCCGAACGTCCGAATGGACCAGATCATCGGGCGGCATTCGCCGCCCCTCGCGCGCGTACGAGGCTGGCCGCCTGTCGGGTCAGGTCGAGAATCTGGCCGAGCAATGGGACGTTTCCCCCGCCGCTGCCGAGGTCGTAGAGCCGGACCTCTATCCGGTACGACCGTCTGGCCATACTCAGATGTCGGCCGCGGAATACCGTGATCGTGCGCAGCAGATCGGCCAGCAGGGTGGCGCTCTCGGTCAGCGCGGGGGAGTCCTCGGCCTCCCGGAGGGCGGATACGACGCGGGTCACCACGGACTCGCGGGAAAGCCACGCCGTGTGGTACGCGCGCCATTTCGGCAGGCTGTAGCGGACCGACTCGGCGAGGAACTGCTGGTAGTCGGGCTCGCTGCGGTCCGACGCCCAGACGGCCAGGTCGACCAGCCACAGGGGGACCTGTGCGGCGGCCGGGCCGAGCAGCACGTCGCCCGCGATGGTCACCTCCTCGTAGTACGGCCGCATGATGTGGGCGAAGTACGAAGGGGTGACCGCGCCGGACACCAGGTCCATGGCTTCGGTCATCACCTCGGTCCGCTCGGTGAGCTCGCCGAGTGCGGCCGGGAAGGCCGGGTCCCGCGGCTCGGTGCCCGCCAAGACGTCGCAGAGGTCGAGCGCGCGCCGCATGTGCGGGTGGACCAGGCGCATCGACGCCTGCATCGCGTCCTCCTGAGAGGAGCCCACATACGCGCGACATCGGTGGTCCGCGGGGTTCCACGGGCCGTAGTGCTGCACGGTGTCCCTCGGCACCATGTCGGTTCGCGCGCCCAGCTCGCACAGCACCGGGACGGCCTCGGGCACGGCGTCGGCCGGCTCGACACCATGCCGCTTGAGCGAGCCGAGGAGCATGCCGAGGTCGCGCATGGCGGCGAGGCATTCGTGCGGCGCGAGGCCGGCCAGCGCGTCGGGGGTGGGTAGCAGGTCGCGGAACGCGGTCACCAGCCCGGCGCGATCCGCGGCGGCATTGAGCGCGGGCAGGCGGCGGGCGAACTCGTCAGCGCCGAGCGGGTCGGCGCCGGCCACTAAATCCGGATCGGACTCTGTGGGGTGGGGAACTCCCGGAGTTCTCACGCGTGCTCCCCCGATGAATCACGCATGGTTTCGGGATGGTGGTGGATGGCAACCCCGCCGTCAAGACCTTGACAGGCGGTGTCCTCATCGAAACGGTTGCCACGTGAAGACCCCGGTGGAGCTCCGCGGCGTCGCCGAAACGCTGTTGTGGCCGCTGTACTGCCGGGCGGTGGAAACGCGCCGGCCGGACGCGTTACTCCGCGACCCGCTCGCGGTAGATGTGTGCGAACGCATTGACTATCCGTTCCGGGACAACTTCGGCCGGCCGCCGATCACGTTCGCGCTGCGGGCGTTGTGCTTCGACGAGCGGGTGCGCGACTTCCTGGCCCGCCACCCGGACGGCACGGTCGTGGCGCTCGGCGAGGGGCTCGACACCCAGTTCTGGCGGGTGGACAACGACCGCGTCCGCTGGCTCGCGGTCGACCTCGAGGAGGCGGTGGCGGTGCGCCGCCAGTTCCTGCCGGACACCGACCGGTGCCGCAGTCTCGCCTGCTCGGCGCTGGACCTGCGCTGGATGGACGAGGTCGACCCGGCCGGCGGGGTGCTGATCACCGCGCAGGGCCTGCTGATGTATCTCGACGAGACGGACGCCAAGGGCCTGATCTCCGCGTGCGCCAAGCGTTTCCCCGGCGGCGAGATGCTGTTCGACATGGTGCCGCACTGGGCCGTCGCGAACCCGTCGAAGAAGGCGCGGCTGCGGCAGCTGCTGATGCTCGGCAAGAGGCGGTCCTACCAGCTGCCGCCGTGGCGCTGGGCGGCGACCGCCGCCGAGCTCGCGGAGTTCGGCCGGGCCGACGAGAACATCGTCGGGGTGCGCGACCTGCTGTTCCCGCCCGGGCGCGGGTTCGTCTGGGACGTGCTGAACCCGCACCTGCACCGGCTGAAACGCTTGCGGGACAAGCTACCCAGCTACGTGCACGCCCGGTTCGCCGGTCAGTCGCCGGAGAGCTGAGCGAGTGGCGGCGCGGCGGTCGTCACCGGTCGCGCGCGCAGCACGCTGCACAGCACCCGCGGTCGGAACAGGACGCTCGGCGGCGAGACCATCTGCATCACCTCCAGGAACGCCCGGGTCGCCGGTCCACCGGCGACGGCCGCGTGCTCGACCCTGCCGATGAAGCGCCCGACCAGCCGGTCCGGCAGCCGCCGCGGCGGGCCGTCGGCCACCGGGTAGCGCATGTCCTGCCCGGTCGCGAACTGCCACGCCGGAGCCGCGGACCGGGCGAGCGCGCGATGGAAACGCGGCGCCAGCCCGGACAGGCCCTCGGCCAGGCACTCGGCCAGCACCCGCGCGCCGGTCGCGGTCACGGTCATGCCCTGCCCGTGGACCGGGTTGAACGAGCGGAACGCGTCCCCCGTGACGAGCAGACCGTCCACAGAGGACTTCTCGTGGTGGCGTGCCACGTTGTCACCGTGGCGGAAGCCGAGCACCGGGCCGTCCGGCTCGCAGTCCTTGATCGTGTTGTGCAGCAGTGTGGTCGCCAGGCTGCGGGCGAAGGCGAGGAAGCCGGCGCCGTCGGTGGGCGGGTGGTCGTCGCCCATGCCGTTGAGGCTCGCGATCCACCGGTCGCCCTCCATCGGCAGCAGCACGCCGCCGCGCGGGCTGCCCGGGTAGGCGAGGACGATCATCGACTTCCAGTCACCGAACGGCTCGGCGCGCCGGAACACGCGGGTGGCGTAGCCGGGGTGGACCGTCACCCGGCTCTCCCGCGGCTCGGGGAGCCCGGCCGCCGACAGCCACCGAGGCGCGCGTGAGGTCCGCCCGCTCGCGTCGACCACGAGGTCCGCCCGCAGCTCGCCGGTGTCTCCGGTCGACCGGTCCCGCACCCGCACGCCGCGCACGGCGCCGCCGCCGACCAGCAGCCCGACGACCTCGCGCCGCTCCAGCGTCTCGATCGACGGCAGCGTCAGCACGCGGCGGCCCATGGCCCAGTCGAGCAGTGGCCGGCTGAACGAGAGCGTGTGCAGGCCGCCCCGGCTGTGCCGGTCGTCGAGGTCACGGTCGAGCCAGCCGGCGCGGTTGCGCAGCATCAGGTCTCTCGGCAGCACCACGGGCACCGCGCCGGCCGCGACGAGATCCTCCGACAGGCCGGGCACCAGGGCGTCCATCGCGTGGCGGCCGCCCGCGAACAGGATGTGCGGGTGTTTCGCCTGCGGCGTGCCGGACCGCGGCTCGGGGGTGTCCGGCAGCGCGTCTCGCTCCACGACCGTGACCCGGTCGAAGTGGTCGGCGAGGACGCGTGCGGCGAGCACCCCGGCGAGGCTGGCGCCGATCACCACCGCATGATCGGGTGTCATTCCCTGCCAACCCCTTCCGTCGGACTGGCCACAGAGTGTGCTGATCTCCCGGGGTGAAGGCAAGGATCGTCCCGGTTCTCTGGCGCTGAGCGGTCGTCGGATCAATGGCATGGGTAGGGCCCTGTGACTCTGGATTGTGCGACCGGGATCGGGTATACATCGGATGTATGTGGGGCGAGGAAGGGGAACGCGTGGCGCGCATCGTCGGCATGGACGTGCTGGACATCCGGTTCCCCACGTCCCGGGACCTCGACGGCTCGGACGCGATGAACCCCGACCCCGACTACTCCGCCGCCTACGTCGTGCTGCGCACCGACGACGGGCCGGACGGCTACGGGTTCGCGTTCACCATCGGGCGCGGCAACGACGTGCAGGCCGCCGCGATCCGGGCGCTCGCCGGCATGGTCGTCGGACGGTCCACTCCGGACACGGCGGCCGGACTCGCGGCACTGTCCCGCGACCTCGTCGGCGACTCGCAGCTGCGGTGGCTCGGTCCGGAGAAGGGGGTGGCGCACATGGCGGTCGGCGCGGTGGTCAATGCCGCGTGGGACCTCGCCGCACGGCGCGCTGAACGTCCATTGTGGAGCTTCCTGGCCACGCTGGCGCCCGAGGAGATCGTCGGGCTCGTCGACTTCCGCTACCTGACCGACGCGCTCACCGAGGCCGAGGCGCTGGACATCCTGCGCGCCGCCGAGCCCGGCCGCGAGGAGCGCTCGGCGCACCTGCGGGCGGCCGGCTACCCGGCGTACAGCACGAGCCCGGGCTGGCTCGGCTACTCCGACGAGAAGCTCGTGCGGCTGGCCAAACAAGTGGTCGCGGACGGCTTCGACATGATCAAGCTCAAGGTCGGCGGCTCGCTCGCCGACGACGTCCGGCGGCTGCGGCGGGCGCGCGAGGCGGTCGGCGACGGGGTGCGGATCGCGGTGGACGCCAACCAGCGGTGGGACGTCGGGCCGGCCATCGAGTGGATGCGCGCGCTCGCGCCGTACGACCCGTACTGGATCGAGGAGCCGACCTCACCCGACGACGTGCTCGGCCACCGGACGATCGCCGAGGCGCTCGCGCCGATCCGCGTCGCGACCGGCGAGCACGTGCAGAACCGGGTGGTGTTCAAGCAGCTGCTGCAGACCGGTGCGCTGTCGGTGCTGCAGCTGGACGCCGCGCGGGTGGGCGGCGTGAACGAGAACGTGGCGATCCTGTTGCTGGCGGCCAAGTTCGGCGTGCCGGTGTGCCCGCACGCGGGTGGGGTGGGGCTGTGCGAGCTGGTGCGGCACCTGTCGATGTTCGACTACGTAGCCGTTTCCGGATCCGACGAGGACCGGGCCATCGAGTGGGTGGACCACCTGCACGAGCACTTCACCGATCCGGCCGTGGTGCGGGGCGGGCGCTACCTCGCGCCGGATCAGCCGGGGTTCTCGGCCCGCATCCGCGATGAGAGCCTGGAGTGGTACGCCTACCCCGACGGTCCGCAGTGGAGTTCGAGATGACCGACTTCGACGGCCTGCGCGCGGTGGTGACCGGCGGCGCGTCCGGCATCGGGCTGGCCACCGCCTCGCTCCTCGCCGCCCGCGGCGCGCGGGTGGCCGTGCTCGACCTGAACCCGGAGGTTCCCGCGCCGCTGCGCGGTTTCCGGTGCGACGTGTCCGACGATGGGTCGGTGACCTCGGCGGTGTCCGCGGCCGCGGCGGAGCTCGGCGGTGTCGACGTGCTGGTGAACAACGCGGGCATCGGCGCGCAGGGCGACGTGACCGCCAACTCCGACGACGAGTGGCACCGGGTGCTGGACGTGAACGTCGTGGGCATGGCCCGGATGACCCGTGCCGCGCTACCGCACCTGCGGGCGTCGGCAGCGGCGGCGGTGGTCAACACCTGCTCGATCGCCGCGGTGCAAGGGCTGCCGAACCGAGTGCTGTACTCGGCGAGCAAGGGCGCGGTGTACTCACTGACGCTCGCGATGGCGACCGACCACCTCGACGACGGCATCCGGATCAACTGCGTGTGCCCCGGCACCGCGGACACCCCGTGGGTCGGCCGCCTGCTCGACGCGGCCGACGACCCCGAGGCGGAGCGGGCCGCGCTCGCCGCCCGCCAGCCGATGGGTCGGCTGGTCACCGCGGACGAGGTCGCGCAGGCGATCGCCTACCTGGCGAGCCCGCTGTCCTCGTCGACCACCGGCACGGCCCTGTCCGTGGACGGCGGCATGTACGGCCTGCGCCCCCGCCCGAAAACCTGACATGCCACTCGCACCGCGGACCTGTCCACAGCCCGCACCAACCGGCCCGGAACCGTCAGACCCCGCCACTAGACTGGAAATCGGGGGCCCCCGGGAACGGGAGCGGGTTGTCCACATGCGACGCGGAGTGCGACGGAATCGTCTGTCCCCCGGCGTAGGCTGGAAACCGGGGGCCGGAGGCCATCAGGCCACGCCCGCCCCGGACTCGCCCGGGTCGGCGCTCCCCAGGGCCTTGCGCAACCACTGCTCCACGCCGGACACGTGCACCGTCGCCCACGAGCGGGCCACCTCGGGCTCGTGCGCCGCGATCGCCTCGTATATCGCCCGGTGCTGCTCGCGCGTCTTGGCGACCGCACCCTCCTGGGTCAGGCCGCGCCAGATGCGTGCCCGCGTGGTCGGGCCGGACAGGCTGTCGATCAGCGAGCACAGCACCGGGTTGCCCGACCCCTGCGCGATCCGCCGGTGGAACTCCAGGTCGTTGGACACCAGCGCCTCGACGGTCGGCGCCTCGTCCAGCCCCTCCAGGAGCATGGCCAGCTCGGCGATGTCCGACTCGGTCATCAGCCGCGCGGCCATCGCGGTCGCCGCCGGCTCCAGGATTCGGCGTACCGCGAAGAAGTCCAGCACGGTGTCGTCGCGGTGGAAGTCGACCACGAACGTCATGGCGTCCAGCAACAGTTTCGGCTCCAGGCTGGTGACGTACGTGCCGTCGCCCTGTCGCACGTCGAGCACCCGGATCAGGCACAACGCCTTGACCGCCTCGCGCAGCGAGCTGCGCGACAGGCCCAGCCGGGACGCGAGGTCGGCCTCCTTCGGCAGCCGGTCGCCGGGCGCCAGCTCGCCGGAGATGATCATGCCTTTGATCTTGTCGATCGCTTCGTCGGTGACCGGCATGGCACAACCCTTCATGCAGACCTCGGATGTTTACTCGTCAGAGTGCCATGAATGGAGGCCCGATGCGTGCCGCTCCGCTCAAACCGGGCACGGTGGGCGTGCCGTGAGGCTCGGTCTCGGCTGCGCCCAGCTCGGCAACCTCTACCGCGCGATGTCCGACGAGACCGCGCGGGCCGTCGTGGACACCGCGTGGGAGCGCGGCATCCGCTACTTCGACACCGCCCCGCACTACGGCCTCGGCCTGTCCGAGCGCCGCCTCGGCGCCGGCCTCGCGGCCCGACCCAGGGACGACTACGTCCTCTCCACCAAGGTCGGCCGGCTGCTCGTCGACAACTCCGGCGGCACGGGAGAGCGGGACACCGAGGGCTTCGACGTGCCGCGCACCCACGTGCGCCGCCGCGACTACAGCCGCGACGGCGTGCTCCGTTCGCTCGAGTCGAGCCTCGATCGGCTCGGTGTGGACCGGGTCGACATCGCGTTCGTGCACGATCCCGAGGACCACGTGCCCGACGCGCTCGACGGCGCGCTGCCCGCGCTCGCCGAGCTGCGCGACCAGGGCGTGCTCACCGGGATCGGGCTCGGCATGAACCTCGCCTCGGTGCTCGCCGGGTTCGTCCGCCGGGCCGACGTGGACGTCGTGATGATCGCCGGCCGGTACACGCTGCTGGAGCAGCCCGCGCTCGACGACCTGCTGCCGCTGTGCGAGCAGCGCGGCGTCGCGGTGATGGCGGCCGGCGTGTTCAACTCCGGCATCCTCGCCTCGCCGACCCCGGGCCGCACCTACGACTACGCGGCCGCGCCCGCCGAGCTGGTGGCCCGTGCGACCCGGATCGCCGAGGTCTGCCTGCGGCACGGCGTCGAGCTGCCCCGGGCGGCGATCGCGCTGCCCGCCGCACACCCCGCGGTCGCGAGCGTCGTGCTCGGCGCCAGCACACCCGAGCAGGTCGCCGCGAACGCCGACCGCGCGGCCGCCCCCGTGCCGCCCGCCCTGTGGGCCGACCTGATCGCCGAGGGGCTGCTGCGCGCGGACACCCCCGTTCCCCGGGAGGCATCGTGATCGACGCACACCACCACCTGTGGGACCCGGCGCGCCGGGACTACCCGTGGCTGGCCGGCCTCGACCCGATCCGCCGGCCGTACACAGTGGACGACCTGCGCCGGGTGTCCGCGGCGGACGCCACCGTGCTCGTCCAGACCGTGTCGTCGGCGCGCGAGACCCAGGAACTCGTCGACACGGCCGCGGCGAGCGGCGGGCTGATCGCCGGCGTGGTCGGCTGGGCGGACCTCGCCGCGCCCGACATCGCCGACCGGCTGGCCGCACCGCGCCACCGCGAGCTGCTCGTCGGCCTGCGCCACCAGGTCGAGAACGAACCGGACGCCGGCTGGCTGCTCCGCCCGGACGTGCTGCGCGGCCTGTCCGCGGTGACCGGCGCGGGTCTCGCGTACGACCTGCTGGTCAACCCGGCCCAGTACGCCTCGGCCGCCGAGCTCGCGGACCGGCTCCCCGACGCCCGCCTCGTCCTCGACCACGCCGGCAAGCCCCCGATCGCCACCGGCGAGCTCGACGACTGGGCCGGCGCGATCACCGAGATCGCCCGGCGCCCCAACGTGTTCTGCAAGCTGTCCGGGTTCGTGACCGAGGCGGACCGGACGTGGTGGCGGGTCCGCGACCTCGCCCCGTACGCCGACCACGTGCTCGCCGTGTTCGGTCCGGAGCGGGTGATGTTCGGCTCCGACTGGCCGGTCTGCGAACTGGCCGCGACGTACGGCGAGGTGGTCGACGCCGCGCGCACACTCACCCGCCGCGCTGTCGGAACCCGAGCGGCACGAGATCTTCGTGGGCACCGCGCGCCGGGCGTACCGCCTGCCGCTCGGCTAGCGCCTACGAGACCGGGCGCTCGGCAATCGGATCACCGGTCCGCCGGCTAGGCGCCCCAGCCGGCCGCGGCGCCGCCGACCCGTTCCTCGCGGATCTTCTCGAAGTAGCCGGACCGGTGGTAGGCGGCGATCGGGTCCCGATCGATGCCCAGCTCCTCCCGCACGGAGGCGAGCAGCGGGCGCACGTCGGTGGCGAAGGCATCCGTCAGCACCGCGTTCGCGGCGAGCACGTCACCCGCGGCCTGGTAGCCGCGCAGGGCTTCGGCGTCCACCAGCAGCGCCTTGGCGGTCGCCTCCTGGACGTTCATCACCGACCGGATCAGCGCGGGGATCTTCGGCTCGATGTTGTGGCACTGGTCGAGCATGAAGGCCACCCCCGCCGCCGCGGACAGGCCGCCGCCCAGCACGATCTCCACCATGATCCGGAACAGCTGGTACGGATCTGCCGCGCCCACCATCAGGTCGTCGTCGGCGTAGAACCGCGAGTTGAAGTGGAACCCGCCCAGCCGCGAGCGGCCGAGCAGGAACGCCACGATGAACTCGATGTTCGTGCCCGGTGCGTGGTGCCCGGTGTCCACCAGCACCCGCGCGGCCGGGCCGAGGTCCACGCAGTGCGCGTACGACGTGCCCCAGTCCGGCACGTCCATCGTGTAGAAGGCCGGCTCGAACAGCTTGTACTCCAGCAGCATGCGCTGCGTGGGACCCAGCCGGGCGTACACGGTCCGCAGCGCCTCGGACAACCGCTCCTGACGCGCCGCGATCGAGTCCTGGCCCGGGTAGTTCGTCCCGTCGGCGAACCACAGCGACAGGTCCGCCGACCCCGTGACGTCCATGATGTCGACGCACTCCAGCAGGTGGTCGAGCGCCTTGCGGCGCACCCCGGCGTCCGGGTGGCAGACGCTCCCGAGCCGGTAGTCGTCCTCCTGGAACACGTTGGGGTTGATCGCCCCGATGCCCACGCCCCGGTCGCGCGCGTACCGGGCGAGGTCGGCGTAGTCGGCGACCGCGTCCCACGGGATGTGCAGCGCCACCGTCGGCGCCACCCCGGTGAACCGGTGCACCTGGGCCGCGTCGTCGATCTTCTCGTAGGCGTCGCGCGGCACGCCTTCCTGCGCGAACACCTTGAACCGGGTGCCGGAGTCGCCGTACGCCCACGACGGCGTCTCGATGTGCTGCGCCCGCAGCGCCGCCCGTACGGCTACGTGGTCGATCATTGTTGCTCCCGAGGATGAAGCCTAGAAGTCGTAGTCGTCGATGTTGTCGGCGTTGAACACGGTCGGCGGCCCGAGGATGACCTCGCCGTCCTTGCCGATCGTGTACTCGCCGAGCTTGCCGGCCGTGAACTTCTCGCCCTCCGCGCCGCTGATCTGGCCGGACGCCAGCGCCGCGGCCGCGTACCCGGCGAGGTAACCGAGCTCGGCCGGGTCCCACAGCGCGAACTCGGTGACCGTGCCGTCCTCGACGAACTCGCGCATCTGGTTCGGCGTGCCCAGCCCGGTCAGCTTGACCTTTCCCTTGTACGGGGAGGAGGACAGGTACCGCGCGGCCGCCGCGATGCCGACCGTGGTCGGCGAGATGATGCCCTTCAGGTCCGGTGTGGACCGCAGCAGCGCCTGCGCCTCCTGGAACGACTTCTGGTCGTCGTCGTCCCCGTACACCGTGGGCAGCAGCTGGATCTTCGAGTACTCCGGCTTCGTCAGCTCGTCACGCATGAACTCGATCCAGGTGTTCTGGTTCGTCGCGTTCGGCGTCGCCGACAGGATCGCGATCTTGCCCTCGCCGCCGATCTGCTCGGCGATCAGCTTGACCTGCGAGCGGCCGATCTCCTCCGAGCTCGCCTGGTTGACGAACAGGTCGCGGGCGTCCGGCGCGGCGTCCGAGTCGACGGTGACCACCGCGATCTCCTTGCTCATCGCGTCCTTGAGCGCCGGCGCGACCGCGTTCGGGTCGTTGGCCGCGATCACGATGGCGTCCTGCCGCTGCTGGATCAGCGTGTTGATGTAGGACACCTGCGACGACGCCTGCGCGTCGGACGGGCCGACCGCCTTGCCCTCGCCCTTGACCTCGGCCACGGCGTCGGTGCCGCCCTTGTCCATGATCGTCATGTACGGGTTGTCGATCTCCTTGGGCAGGAAGGCGATCTTCAGGCCCTCCTTGATCTCCGCCCCGGGGTCGGCGCTGCGCTCGCTGCCGGCGTCGTCCTCACCCCGCGCGGCCTCGGACCCCTTGGTGGTCGCGCCGCAGCCGGCGACCAGCGTCAGCGCCAGCGCGGCGCTCAGTGTCCACAGAAGACGGTTCGAGCGGAACATCCTTGGTCCTCCTCGGTTTGAACACGACGGGTACGAGTACGGAGAGAATGAGCAGCAGCCCGGTGATCACGTTCTGGATCTCGTTGCTGACGTCGTCGAGGAACAGCACGTTGCGCAGGCCGGCCATCGCGAGCAGGGCCGCCGCCACCCCGAGGACCGTGCCGCGGCCACCGAAGATCGACACGCCGCCGAGCAGCACCGCGGCCACCGCGACGAGCTCCATCCCGCTGGCGTTGTCCGCGCGGGCGCTGTTGTAGCGCAGGGTGTAGATCAGCGAGGCCAGCGCGGCGAGCGCGCCGGAGAGCAGGTACAGCGCCATCGTCACCCGGTCGACCCGGATCCCGGAGAACCGCGCGGTCCGCTCGCCGAGCCCGATCGCGTACAACGACCGGCCGACCGGGGTCACGTGCACCAGCACCGCGACCGCGACGCCCACCACCAGCACGACGATCGTGGCGTACGGCAGGAACCCGATCGCGTCCGTCGCGAGTGGACGGTAGTTCTCCGGGAACCCGGTGACCGCGCGGTCGCCGAGGATCACGTACGCGAGACCCCGGTACAGGCCGAGCGTGCCGATGGTGACCGCGAGCGAGGGCAGCCCGAAGCGGACGATCAGCACGGCGTTGACCGAGCCCAGCACGACGCCGGCGAGGAGCACGAGCGGCACGATGCTCTCGAACGGCATGCCGGAGTCCCACAGCGCGCCGGTCAGCGCCGAGCAGAAGCCGAGCACCGAGGCCACCGATAGGTCGATCCGGCCGGTCAGGATGATCGGCACGAGCGCGAACGCGAGCAGCGCGACCTCGCTGTAGTCCAGCAGCAGGAAGCTGATGTTGCCCTGCTCGGCGAACCCGTCGGTGCTCATGGCGCCGAACGCCAGCACCGCGACGCACAGGGCGAGCAGCACGCGCTCCCAGCGCAGCAACCCACCCGGCATGGCGCGCGGCATCATTCGACGCCTCCGCTGGGCAGAGCACGTCGGCGCGCGCGTTCCGCCCGCAGGCGGGCGGCCAGCCGGACCATGACCGCGCGGTCCAGCGAGATCGCCACCAGCAGCGCCGCGCCGTCCACCGCGCGCTGCCAGAACGCCGGCACGCCGAGGATCGGCAGCGCGCCCGTGACCGTGGTGAGCAACAGCGCGCCCAGCGCCGCACCGACGACCGTGCCGCTGCCGCCGAAGATCGCGACCCCGCCGACCACGACCGCGGCCACCACGGACAGCTCCTCGCCGGTGCCGACCGAGGCGTTGATCGTGCCGAAGTACGCCGCGTGCAGCACGCCGCCGAGCCCGACGAGCGCGCCGGAGATCACGAAGGCACCGAACACCCGCCGCCCGGTCGGGATGCCGGCGAGCCGCGCGGCATCCGGGTTGGACCCGATCGCGTACAGCTCGCGGCCGGCCCGGTAGTTGTGCAGCCCGTAGGCGGCGACCGCGAGCACGACGAGCGCGATCAACGTGAGGTTCGGGATGCCGAGGACCGAGCCGCTGCCGAGGGAGAGGAACTCCGGCGACATCTGGTAGGCGTTGACCTGCTGCACGCCGCTGGCCGACGCCCACGCGTAGTCCACGCCGCGGAACACGTACAGCGTGCCGAGCGTGACGACCAGCGCGGGCACCTTGGCGACCGCCACGAGCGCGCCGTTGAGCGCCCCGCACGCCGCGCCCATCGCGATCCCGGCCAGCACCACCAGGATCACCGGCGTGTTCGGGTCGTTGAGGAACATCTGTCCACTGAGGAACGCGGTCAGGCCGAGCACCGAGCCCACCGACAGGTCGATGTTGCGGGTGATCACGAGCAGCGCCTGGCCGATCGCCAGCAGCGCGATGATGGAGGCGTTGAGGAACAGATCGTGCAGCCCCTGGCCGGACAGGAAACCCGGCCGCGCGACCGTGGCCGCCCCGACCACGACGACGAGCGCGATCACGATGCCCAGCTCCCGCCCCGTGAAGGCGGCCTTGCGTGCCTCCCGGCCGGCCGTGGTCGTCATGTGGCATCACGGCCGGTCGCCGCGTGCATGACCGTCTCCTCGGTGGCCTCGGCGCGGTCGAGCTCGGCCGTGAGCCGGCCCTCGTGCATGACGAGCACCCGGTCGGCCATGCCCAGCACCTCCGACAGCTCCGAGGAGATCATCAGCACCGCGATGCCCCGCGCGGCCAGGTCCGCGAGCAGCGCGTGCACCTCGACCTTCGCGCCCACGTCGATGCCACGGGTCGGCTCGTCGACGATCAGCACGGCCGGCTCGGTCGCGAGCCACTTGCCCAGCACCACCTTCTGCTGGTTGCCGCCGGACAGCGTCGCGACCGGGTCCGTGAGCCGACGCAGCCGGACCCCGAGCCGGCGGGTCCACTCGCCGGCGACCGAGCGCTCCCGCCCCGGGTTCATCAGGCCCCACCGGGACACCGCGGACAGGCGGGGGAGCGTGGCGTTGCGCTCGATCGACAGGTCCAGGATCAGCCCCTGCTCGCGGCGGTCCTCCGGGACCATCGCGAGCCCGGCGGCGATCGCCGCGCGCGGGTCGCCGGCCCGCAGCGGGCGGCCGTCGACCGTGACCGCGCCCGCGTCCCGCCCGTCGACGCCGAAGATCGCCCGGGCCACCTCGGAGCGGCCGGAGCCGACGAGCCCCGCGAGGCCGACGATCTCCCCGCGCCGCACGGTGAACGACACGTCGTGGAACACCCCGGTCCGCGTCAGCCCGTCCACCACCAGCCCCTCGTCGCCCGGCTCGGCCGTGCGGTCGGGGAAGAGCACCTCCACCGCGCGGCCGACCATGCTGCGCACCAGCCCGTCCCGGTCGAGGTCGGCCATCGGCGCGGTGGTGACGAGCTCGCCGTCGCGCAGCACGGTCACCCGCTCGCACAGTTCCTCGAGCTCCTCGAGCCGGTGGGAGATGAACAGCAGCGCGGCACCGCCCTCGGCGAGCCGCCGCGCGACCCGGAACAGCCGCTGGACCTCCACAGTGGACAGTGCGGCGGTCGGCTCGTCCATCACGATGATCCGCGCGTCGGCGGCCAGCGACTTGGCGATCTCGATGATCTGCTGGTCCGCGATGGACAGTCCGCGGGTCACCCGGTCCGGGTCGATCGGCACGCCGAGCGAGTCGAACAGCTCGGCGGTCCGGCGGCGCATCGCGGCACGGTCGATGCGCCGTCCGGACCGCAGCGGCTGCCGGCCCATGAACACGTTCTCGGCGACCGTGAGGTCCGGGAACTGGGTCGGCTCCTGGTGGATCACGGCGATCCCGTGCCGCTGCGCGTCACGCGGCCCGGCGAACCGGTGCGGCTCGCCGTCCAGCAGCAGCTCACCCGCGTCCGGCTGGTGCTCGCCGCCGATGACGCGGACGACCGTGGACTTGCCGGCCCCGTTCTCGCCGGCCAGCGCGTGCACCTCGCCGGCGTGCAGCTCGAGCGAGACCCCGCGCAGTGCCCACACCGCGTCGAACGACTTGTGCACGTCGCGGAGCTCGAGCAGCGCTGTCACCGGCTCACCCGCCTCCGTCAGTCGATGTGAAACGTTTCACGGGTGTCCTAGGCAAGCTAACCGAGCGTCCCGCGGAGCGCAAGGGACCCTGTTGAGACGTTCCAGATCCGTTGTCACGCTTAGACTTGCGGCGATGACGTTCCCGATCGGCGGCCGGGTGACGCTCGACGACCTCGACACCGACCCGCACCCGCACCTCACCCGGCTGCGAGCGGCCGAGCCGGTGTCCTGGCTGCCGGCGCTGAACGGCTGGCTCGTCACCCGGCACGACCTGGCGGTGCGGGTGATGCGCGACGCGGCGACGTTCACCGTGGACGATCCGCGCTTCTCGACCGCCCGCGTGCTGGGCCCGTCGATGCTGTCGCTGGACGGCACGGCGCACACCCGGCACCGCGAGCCGTTCGTGCCGCCGTTCCGGCCGGCGCCGGTGCGTGACCGGTTCGCCGGGTTCGTGTCCACGTGCGCGGACGACCTCGTGTCGGGGTTCGCGCCGGCCGGAGCGGTCGAGCTGCGCTCGGCGTTCGCCGGACCGCTCGCGGTCGCGGTGGTCGCCGACGCGCTGGGGCTCGCCGGGGTCGACGCGGCGACCGTGCTGTCGTGGTACGCGGCGATCGTGGACTCGGTGTCGTCGGTGACCGCGGGCGGCGCGCCGACGACGGCCGGGTCGGCGGCCTTCGGTTCGCTGCGCTCGGCGGTCGCGCGCACCCTCGAGTCGGGCGACCCGCACTCGGTGCTCGTGGCCGCGGCGGACGGGTTGACCGAGGACGAGGTGGTGCCGAACGCGGCGGTGCTCCTGTTCGGCGGCATCGACACGACCGCCGGCATGATCACCAACCTGGTGCGGCACCTGCTGCTCGGCCCGGGCCGGCCCGCCCCGGCGGAACTGCCCGGTGCGATCGAGGAGTCGATGCGGCTGGAGCCGTCGGCGGCGGTGATCGACCGTTACGCGGCGCGCGACGTGTCGCTGGGCGGTGCGCAGATCCAGGCGTGCGACCTGGTGACCGTGTCGATCGCGGGCGCGAACCGCGACCCCGCGGTGTTCGCCGACCCGGACCGCTTCGACCCCGGCCGCCCGAACCTGCGCCAGCACCTGGCCTTCGCGCAGGGACCGCACTTCTGCCTGGGGGCGCGCCTGGCGCGCACGGAGGCGGAGATCGCGGTCCGGGCGCTGTTCGAGCGACTGCCCGGGCTCCGCCTGGACCCGGCGCACCCGCACGAGCCGCGCGGGCTGGTCTTCCGCCGGCCGCCCGAGCTGCACGTCCGCTGGGACTAGGCGGCCGCGGAACTCCCGGCCACGGCGCGGAACAGGATCTGCTGGTTGCCCTCGACCCACGACAGGCCCTGCGTGATGGCCCGGATGCGCCAGCCCGCGGCCGTGCGCACGAGCCCGAGGTCGTACGTCCCACCGACCGTCCACAGTGGAGAGCCGTGTGGGTTCGCCAGGCGGTGCACGCCCAGCACGTTGGCCCTCGCCCGCGCCGTGTCCCCGTCGACGTCCACGAGGACGTTCGTGATCAGATGCTGGGTCGCCTCGAGCCCGTCCATCGTGCGTCGCCACGAGCCCTGCGCCGAGGTGCTCAGCAGCTCGTCGACCGGGTCCTCCCGCGGCTGGCCGCCCCACAGCGCGGTGTAGTCGGTGTACACCCGCTCGGTGCACAGGTCGCGCAGCCCGTCCCAGTCGCGCCGGTCGAGGTACCAGCCCATCCGGACCACCGCGTCGGTGATCTCCGCCCTGTCCGAGAGCGCGCGCACGTCCATGCCTGGCATCGTGACCACCACGACTCGAGGTGCGATCAGTCCGACGTCCAGGAGGCTCGTGTGCTGCTCCCCGAACTGGTCACCGGCAGCGACCGGAGCGCGCTGCGCTTCCCCGGCGCGGAGCTGACCTACCGCGAGCTCGCCCGGCTCACCGGCCACCTCGCCGGCCGGCTGCGCGGACGGAACAGGGTGGCCGTCTGGGCCACGCCGACCCTCGAGACCTGCGTCGCGGTGGTCGGTGCGCTGGTCGCCGGGGTGCCGGTCGTGCCGCTCAACCCCAGGATCGGCGAGCGGGAGCTGGCGCACATCCTCGCCGACAGCGCACCGGAGGTCGTGCTGTCGGCACCGGACGTCGAGCTGCCGGGACCCCTGGCCGAACTGCCCCGGCTGCCCGTCCTGGCGACCCCGGCCGACACCCCGCCACCATCGGCACCCGCCGAGCCGGACGGCGAGACCCCGGCGTTCATCGTGTACACCTCGGGCACCACCGGCCCGCCGAAGGGCGTCGTGCTGCCCCGGCGGGCGCTCGCGACGAACCTCGACGCGCTCGCGGAGGCGTGGGCGTGGACCGCGGACGACGTGCTCGTGCACGGGCTGCCGCTGTTCCACGTGCACGGGCTGATCCTCGGCGTCGTCGGCCCGCTGCGCCGCGGCTGCTCGCTGCGCCATCTCGGCCGGTTCTCCACCGAGGCCGCCGGCGCGGAGCTGGCTCGCGACGCCACGATGCTCTTCGGCGTGCCGACCATGTATCACCGGCTCGCCGCGGACTGCGCGGCCGACCCGGCACTCGCCGCGGCCGTCGCCCGCGCGCGGCTGCTGGTGTCCGGCTCGGCCGCGCTGCCCGCCACCGACCACGCGCGGATCGCCGAGCTGACCGGCCAGCGCGTGGTCGAGCGGTACGGGATGACCGAGACGCTGATGAACTGCAGCGTGCGCGCGGACGGGGACCGCCGGCCGGGTGCCGTCGGGCCGCCGCTGCCGGGCGTCGACCTCCGGCTCGTCGACGACTCCGGCGCCCCGCTCGGCACCGGGAACGCCAGAGGGGACGGTGAGACGGTCGGGGAGATCGAGGTTCGCGGGCCGAACCTGTTCCTCGGCTACCTGAACCGGCCGGACGCCACCGCGGAGGCCATGCGCGGCGGCTGGTTCCGCACCGGCGACATGGCCGTGCGTGACCCGGACGGGTATGTCCGCATCGTCGGCCGGCGCGCCACGGACCTGATCAAGAGCGGCGGCTACAAGATCGGTGCCGGTGAGATCGAGAACGCCTTGCTCGAGCACCCCGCGGTCGCGGAGGCGGCGGTGACGGGTGAGCCCGACGAGGACCTGGGGGAGCGGATCGTGGCGTGGGTGGTGCCGGCGGGCGCGCCGCCGGACGCGGCGGAGCTGACCGACCACGTGGCCCGGCTGCTCGCGCCCCACAAGCGGCCGCGCGTGGTGCGGTTCCGGGAGTCGCTGCCGCGCAACGAGATGGGCAAGGTGCTGAAGCGGGCGCTGGATGGCTGACGGGGCTCGTTCGGTGATCGCCTCGGTCGCGGCCGGCTTCTCCGAGTTCGATGTGGACGATTCGCCGGACGGGCCGGACGGGCCGCTGTCCTGGGCCGGGTACGGCGTGGCCCGCAAGGACGCGGCGGCGCGGTCCGGCACGGCGGAGTCGGTGGTGTGCGGGCGCGGCCTGGTCGGCGAGGTGGCGACCGTGCTGATCGCGTTCGACTTCCGGTTCTTCGGCGGGTCGGTCGGCTCCGGCACCGGGGCGCGGATCGCCGGCGCGTTCGCCCGGGCACGCGCGGCGGGCCTGCCGGTGGTGTCGCTGATCGCGACCGGCGGCACCCGCATGCAGGAGGGCATGGTGTCGCTGCGCCAGCTGCAGCTGATCGCGGGCGCGGCGGCGCGGACCGGGACGCCGCACGTCGCGGTGCTGCGCGATCCCACGACCGGCGGGGTGTGGGCCTCGCTCGGCGCGGGTGCGGACGTGGTGCTGGCGGAGCGGGGCGCGCAGGTCGCGTTCGCCGGCCGGCGGGTCCGGCTCGCCGAGACGGCCGGCGATCCCGCGTACACGGCGGAGGGCCAGTTCGCGGCGGGGCACGTGGACGAGCTCGTCACCGGGTTGCGCGAGCCGCTGGCCGACTGGCTCGCGTTGCTGTCCGGCGGATCCCCGGACCCGGCGCCCGTGCCCCGCGCGCTGGGCTCGCTCACGCCGGTGCCGTCCGGGTGGGCGGCGGTACGGCGCGCTCGCTCGCCCGAGCGGCCCCGGGCGGCGGCCTACCTCGACGACTACTTCTCCGCGCGCCGGGCGATCCGCGGCGACCGGGCCGGCGGGGTCGACGAGGGCATGCTGTGCGGTGTCGGGTGGCACGGTGACCCGGGCAGTGGCCGGGCCGTCGCGTACGCGGCGCAGGCGGGCACCGCGACGACTCCGGCCGGCTACCGGACCGCGAGCCGGCTGGTCCGGCTGGCCGACCGGCTGGGTCTGCCGGTGCTGACCCTGGTCGACACGCCCGGCGCGGCCGCGGGACCGGCCGACGAGCGGGCCGGTGCGGGACCGGCGATCGCGGAGCTGTTCGCGGTGATCGCGGGCGCGCGGGTGCCGGTGACGACACTGGTGATCGGCGAGGGTGGCTCGGGCGGCGCGCTGGCGCTGTGCTCGCCGGACCGGCTGTGGATCACGCCGGACGCGTACTTCTCGGTCATCGCCCCGGAGCTCGCGAGCGCGATCCTCAAGCGTGACCCGGCGCGGGTGCCCGAGCTGGCGGACCAGCTGCGGCTACGTCCGGAGGAGTTGCTGGAGCTCGGCGTGGTACGGGGGATCGCGTCGCGCTAGGCCTTGTCCCGGCAGGCAGCGCGCCTGGTTGACCACCCGATGCTGGTCCGGTGGGAGTAGCCGCCGAGAGGTCGCTACGCCCGGGGGCGTCGTCGCGACCGCGCCCGCTCACCCCGGTTGAGCAGCGCGGATGCCGCCGTGCACCGGACGCGCCGGACCCCCTTCGCAGGCGAACATTTTTGCCAGGCGAAAGGAGATCAGAGATGACCACGACAGAGACCCGGCCGACGAACCGGACCACGAACCAGCAGCGGCCCACCGCCCGGCCCCGCCCGGGCATCGCCACCGAGAACGCGCTCATCGCGTTGGCCAGGCGCATCGGCGTGCCGGCACTGCGGATCTCCCTGGCGATCACGTTCCTCTGGTTCGGTGCCCTGAAGATCACCAACGACACGCCGGTCGGCGACTTCGTGGCCGGCACGGTCGACTGGATCCCCGGCGTCAGCGGGACCTGGTTCGTACCGGTCCTCGGCGTCGTCGAGGTGGTGCTGGGCCTGGCATTGCTGTGCCACACCGGACTGCGGGTGGTGCTGCCCCTGCTGTTCGCGCACCTGACGGGTACGTTCCTGGCGTTGGTTGCCCAGGCCGACGTCACCTTCCAGGACGGCAACCCGCTGATGCTGACGACCGAGGGTGAGTTCGTGATCAAGAACCTCATCCTGCTGAGCGCCGTCCTGGTTCTCTACGGTCGTCGCAAGGCCTGAACCACATCTCTCAGTCCGTCCTCAGGAAACGCCGGGCACCATCGAAGAAGGACCGAAAGGACGACACGATGAGGCTCAACGACGTGGTGCGACGCTCGGCGCTGCTGGTGCCGGTGGGCGCCGGGGCGGCGATCATGAGGGCGGGCTGGCAGGTACCGGCCGCGATCGGCGGCCGGCCGGAGGGCGGGCGACTGGCGCGGATGCGCCGGTCGCCGCACTTCCGCGACGGCCGGTTCCACAACCTGGTCCCGGCGAGCATCGCACCACCGTCGAGCGGGCCGAGCGTGGTGCGGGAGATGCTGTTCGGCAAGGAGTTACGCAAGCCGACCCGCGCGGTGCCGCTGGTGGTCCCGTCGTTCGACGAGCCGCCGACGGACGGGCTGCGCGTGACGTGGCTGGGCCACGCCACGGTTCTCGTGGAGCTCGAGGGCCGGCGGCTACTGTTCGATCCGGTGTGGAGCGAGCGCGTGTCACCGTCCACCGTGCTCGGTCCACGCCGGCTGCATCCGGTCCCCGTACCGCTCGAGGATCTGCCCCCGGTCGACGCCGTGGTCATCTCGCACGACCACTACGACCACCTGGACATGACGACGATCCGCCGGATCGCCGCGCTGTGGCCACGGACCCGCTTCGTGGTCCCGCTCGGCGTGGGGGCTCACCTGGAGCGCTGGGGCGTCGCACCGTCCCGTGTGGACGAGCTGGACTGGACCGAGCGGGCGACGGTGTCGGGCATCGCGCTCACGGCGACGACGGCCCGGCACTTCTCGGGCCGGTTGCGCCCGGGCGGCAACGGCACGCTGTGGGCGTCGTGGGTGGTGGCCGGCCGTGACCACCGGGTGTTCTACACGGGCGACTCGGGCTACTTCGACGCCTACCGCGAGATAGGCGAGGAGCACGGCCCGTTCGACGTGACGTTCGTTCAGATCGGGGCGTACTCCCCGTACTGGCCGGACGTCCACATGACCCCGGAGGAGGGCGTGGCCACCCACCGGGCGGTGCGCGGCACGCTGCTGATCCCGGTGCACTGGGGCACGTTCAACCTGGCCATCCATTCCTGGTCCGAGCCCGTGGAACGCCTCCTGCACGAGGCAGCCCGACACGACGACGTCCAGGTGGCCATCCCCCGCCCGGGCGAGCCCGTGACCACCGCGACCCCGCCCGACCCGGACGACTGGTGGCGCGAGGTCGCCTGACCGCGGCCACGAGCACGACGCGGGTAACGGCGTCAGCCGCGAGCCACCTCGAGGTGGGCGTGCGCGATCTGCTCCAGGTGGGCGAGGTCGGAGGCGACGGAGGCGACGGTGAAGCCCTCGGCCAGACGGCGGGCCGCCGTGGTGCCGTTCGGGGTGTGGATGCCGGCCGCGATGCCGGCCCGGCGGGCGGCCTCGCGCACCCGGACCACGGCCGCCTCGAACTCCGACGACACCGCCGGGTCGAGGGGGAAGGCACCGCCTACCGCGAGGCTCAGGTCCGACGGGCCCACGTATACGCCGTCGAGACCGGGCGTGGCGCAGATGGCGTCCACTTCGGACAGACCGCTCGCGGTCTCGATCATCGCGACGACCACGTTCGCGACGTTGGCGTCGGCGGGGGACAGGCCCGAGCGGTTGGACGCGAACGACCGCCGGCCCACCGGTGGGTACCGGACGGACGCCACGGCCGCGGCGGCATCGGCGGCGGTGTCGACCAGCGGGACGATCACCCCACCCGCCCCGGCATCCAGCGCCCGGCCGATCGGCGTGATGTCGTTAACCTCCACCCGGACCAGCCCGACGGCACCACCGGCGGCGTCGATCGCCTGCAGGGACCCGAGCAAACCGGAGTACCCGAGGTACCCGTGCTGCCCGTCCAGGCACACATAGTCGTACCCCAGCCGCGCGATGCGTTCGGTCGCCACGGGCACGTCCAGAGCCGACCAGTACCCGATCACGGTCTCTCGGGCACGCAGCTTCCGAGCCAACGCGGCCGACGAGGCGGTGGTCATGGCGGGCCTCCCATCGATGCGGCTGCCCGCCATTCTCCCAATACCTAGTTCGCCTCGCCTGTCAGCGCGAACGAGCGCAGCCGCTGCGTCGCGCCGACCGTGCCGGCCACGATGAACAGCACCGACATCACCATGGCCGTGCCCAGTGCGACCGACGAGGCGAGCAGCGGCGTGTTCCCCACGGTGTCGGCGAGCGTCGTGGCGTGCTCGCGGACGCTGAACACCCGCGCCCCGTCGACGAAACCGACCAGCACGTTCTCCCACAGCATGATGTACACCAGCCCGACCGCGACCGGCCGCTTCGTCACCACGCTCAGCGCCAGGAACAGCGCGCTGTAGGCCAGTGCGCCCAGCGCCGCGCCCAGCACGAGCCCCACCGCGAGGGTGCCGGAGCCCGCGATCAGCGCGGCCACCACCAGCGGCACGCCGGTGGCCACCGTCGTCACCACCCAGGCCACCGCCAGCTTCGACAGCACGATCTCGCTGCGCGGCAAGGGTTTCGTCAGTAGGTGGGTGATCGTGCCGTCGTCGATCTCCAGGCCGAGCACACTGCTGCCGATGATCAGCGCGGTCAGCGGCAGGATCACGCTCAGGCCCAGGTTGCCGAACACCGTCGGCCCCCAGTCGCCGTCGGGCACGTTCGAGTAGATGCCCAGCAGCGTCAGGCCGACGAGGATCAGGGGCATGGGCAGCAGCATCAGGACGCGCCGCCGGCCCAGCAGGGCCCGCACGGTGATGCCGATGATCGTCAGGTTCATGTCGCCACCAGGTAGGAGAAGACCTTCTCGAGGGACTCGTCGGCCGGCAGGATGCTCGTCAGCCGGACCTCGGACGCCTTGGCGAGCTTCGCCAGCGCCCGGGTGAACGTGCCGTAGTCCGACGCGTGCACCTGCAGCGTGCCGCCGTCCAGTGACACCCCGGACACCGAGTCCTGTCCCATGAGGACGGTCGCCAGGCGGCGGTCGTCCGAGGACTGGATGGTGAACACGTGCGGCCGGTTGGTCATCAGCCGCCGGATGTGCCGGTAGTCGCCCGACGCGGCGAGCCGGCCGGCCACGATCACCTGCACGGTCCCGGACAGCTGCTCGACCTCCTCGAGGATGTGCGAGCTGAACAGGATCGTCCGGCCCTCCACCTCGGCCATCCGGTGCAGCAGCTCCATCATGTGCAGCCGCTGCCGCGGGTCCATGCCGTTGAACGGCTCGTCGAGCAGCAGCACGCGCGGGTCGTGCACCAGCGCCGCCGCCACGCGGGTGCGCTGGCGCATGCCCTTGGAGTACGTGGCGATCCGCCGGTCCTGCGCGTCGCGCATCTCCACGATGCCGAGTGCCGCGCGGGCGGCGGTCTCCGGTGCGGGCAGCTTGTGCAGGCGAGCCGACGCCAGCACGAACTCCCACGCCGTGAGGAACCCCGGCACGCTCTCCCGCTCCGTGACGAGCCCGAGCGTGCGGTACATCGACGGGTTGCGCCACGCCGGGCTCCCGCCGACCAGCACGCTGCCCTGCGACGGCGCCAGCAGCCCCGCCATCAGGTGCAGCACGGTCGTCTTGCCCGCGCCGTTCGGGCCGAGCAGGCCGGTGAGCCCCGGTCCGACGGTCAGCGTCACGTCGTTGACGGCGACCACGTTGCCGTACCAGCGCGACACCGCGGACAACTCTATTGTCCCGCCTCCGGTCCGCCTCCCCGGGATTAACTCTTGTGGTTGCGTGGGTTGGCGCGGTCCAGTTCGGGACGTGTCTGTGGCCGGGTTGCGTCCCGTTCCCCTTGGGTGCGGTTGCGAGCCGCGCAGCTCGTGCGTCATGCCTTCACCTCCTTGTACCGCCACACCGTGCACGCCGTGCCGGCGGCCACCACGGCCAGCGCGACCAGGCCGTACATCACGCCGTAGGGACCGACGTCGACCGTGCCGCCGTCGAAGAGCCACCGGTCGATGCCGTTGACCAGGCTGACCGGGTTGACCAGCCCCGCGAGGTAGGCCCCGTCGCCGGTGCTGAACGCCGTCAGCGCACCGAAGATCGGGGCGGTCAGCAGCGAGACGGCGACGATCATGCCCGTGGCGAACACCCGCCGCCCGGACAGCGCCGCGAACGGCAACGCGAGCGCGGCCAGCACGGCCGCGTGGATGGCCGCCGCAACCAGGCCCTGGAGCAGCCCGCCGGCCTCGGCGAACACCCCGGAGATCCCGTCGTCGGTGCTGAACGCCATGCCCAGGAACAGGATCAGCATCGGTGCGCCGAGCATCACGAACGCCGCGGTGGCGAGCGCCGCGAGCTTGGTCAGCGCGTAGTCGGCGCGCCGCAGCGGCCGCGACAGGTACAGCGACAGCAGGTTGCCGCGCAGGTCGGTCGACACCAGCTCGGGTGCCACGACCGCGACGAACACGATCGTCGAGTAGGTGAACGTGGACGCGATGCCCACGTAGTCGATCACCTGCACCGGCAGCTGCGTGTTGACCACCACGAGCACGAGCGCGGCCATGCAGGCGAGCGAGAGCACCCCGACCGGCAGGACCTTCGCCCACGCGCTGCGGCCGAGCCCGTAGGCGCCCCGCACGCTGTGCGTGAACAGCGACCGCGACGCGTACGACCGCCCGAGGCGTGGTCCGTCGTAGCGCTGGTAGCCGATGTCGTGGATGACGCCGGTGTTCTCAGGACCGGGCATAGCTGGCCTCCGCGGTGGGCACGTCCCGGAACAGGTCGGCGACCTGGTGGCGGTGCCGCTCCAGCCGGTGCAGCGACAGGTCGAGGTCGGCGACCGCGTCGCGAATGAGGTCATAGGTCTCGTCCGCCTGCTCGCCCAGCCGGACCATGAGCGCGCGGCTGTCCCGCCGCACCTCCAGGCCGGCCGAGACCAGCATGGCGAGCAGTGTTTCGGGGTCCTCGTCGATCTCGACCAGCAGCAGGTCGGAGTGCTTGGTCATGGCCGACAGCGACGCCGAGCGCAGGAGCCGGCCGGCGTCGATCGCCACCAGCGAGGTGCAGATCCGCTCGATCTCGCCGAGCAGGTGCGAGCAGACCACCACGGAGATGCCGAACTCGGTGCCGATCCGGTGGACCAGGTCGAGCATCGCGCGTCTGCCCTCGGGGTCGAGGCCGTTGGTCGGCTCGTCGAGCAGCAGGAGCTCCGGGTCGTGCACGAGCGCCTGCGCGAGCTTGACCCGCTGCTTCATGCCGGTGGAGTAGCCGCCGATGCGCCGGTACCGCTCCTCGTAGAGGCCGACGTGGCGCAGCGTCTCGGAGGCACGCTCGCGGGCCATCGCCGCGGGCAGCCCGCTCACCCGGGCCATGTGCGTGACGAACTCGGCCGCGATCAGGTCCGGCGGCAGGCAGTCGTGCTCGGGCATGTACCCGACCCGCCCGCGCACCGCCTCCCCGTCGGCGCGCGGGTCGAGTCCCAACACCCGGATGCTGCCGTTGGTGGGGTCGAGCAGCCCGAGTGCGAGCTTGATCAGCGTGCTCTTGCCGGCGCCGTTCACCCCCACGAGCCCGACGATTCCGGGCTCGATGGTGACCGTGAGATCCGCGAGCGCGGTCACCTTGTTGTCATAGCGCTTTTCCAGCGCCTTCGTCTCGATGAGCACCACGGGCCCACACTATGGCCACGCACTGACGGTGACATCGGGCCGACCCCTGATATCTCCCTGAGGGACCCTGAGACCGTGAGCTTGAGCTGGAGCGCGCTCCAGCTCGTAGGGTCGTTCGTATGCGACTCGGAGTGCACGTCATGGCGTTCACGGTGCCCGGCGGACCGGCCGGCATCGCGCCGGAGCTGGCCAGGGTGGGGCAGGCGGTCGAGGCCGCCGGCGTGACCCACCTGTCCGTCATGGACCACTACTTCCAGATGGAGCGATACTTTCCCGCGACCGACCCCATGCTCGAGGGGTACACCACGCTGGGCTACCTCGCCGCGCACACGTCCACCGCGCGGCTCGGCCTGCTGGTCACCGGCGTCAGCTACCGCCATCCCGGCCTGCTGGCCAAGATCGTGTCCACTGTGGACGTCCTGTCCGGAGGCCGGGCCGAGCTCGGTATCGGCGCCGCGTGGTACGAGCGGGAACACCGCGGCCTCGGGGTGCCGTTCCCACCGCTCGCCGAGCGGTTCGAGCGGCTGGAGGAGACGCTGCGGATCTGCCGGCAGATGTGGGACCCGGACGACAACGGCGCGTTCGAGGGCAAGTACTACCAGCTGGCGGAGACGCTGTGCTCGCCGCTGCCGATCGGCAAGCCGCCCGTCCTCATCGGCGGGGGCGGCGAGAAGAAGACCCTGCGGCTGGTCGCCCGGTACGCCGACGCGTGCAACCTGTTCGCGACCTCTCCGGAGGAGATCGGCCGAAAGCTGGACATCCTGCGCGGGCACTGCGACGCGGAGGGCCGGGACTACGACACGATCCAGAAGACCCTGTCGGTGCACACGTCGCCGGCCGACGTGGACGCGTTCGTCACGGAGATGGCCGACTACGCCAAGCTCGGCATCGACACGACGATCGTGATGCCCCCGGGCGACGCACCGGCGCGCTGGATCGACGACCTGGGTGCCCCGATCGCCACCCGGCTGGCCGACCTCTGAGCCAGGCTCACCGCAGGGCGCGCACGAAGAGGAACACCGGCTTGGTGTCGAGGATCTCGAACAGCTCCGGGTCGACGTCCGCGTCCGGCTGTGGTCGTGGCTCGTCGACGACGTCCACGGTGAAGCCGGCCGCGCGCAGCTGGCCGAAGATCGCCGACAACGGCCGCCGGTACATCCGCGCGGTGACCCGCCGGGCGCCCCAGTTCCAGTCCTCGCTGATCAGCTCGGTGCGGTGGTAGTCGGCGCGGTCGGAGAGCAGCCAGCCGGTGATCGGGTGGTGCACGGAGAAGACGAGCACGCCGCCGGGCACCAGGCAGCGGTGCAGCTCGCCGAGCACGGGTGCCCAGTCCTCGAGGAAGTGCAGCACCAGCGAGGCCACGACCACGTCGACGCCGCCGGTGGGCACGAGGTCCAGCGGCCGCTCGAGATCGGCCACCTCGACGCGGGCCCGCCCGCCCAGCCGCTGCCGGGCCAGCTCGACCATCCGTGGCTCCCGGTCCAGTGCGAGCACGTCCGCGCCCCGCTCGACCAGCTGCGCCGTGAGCACCCCGGCCGCACACCCGAGCTCCAGCACGCGCCTGCCCGCGAGGTCGCCGGCCAGGCGCAGGATCGCCGGGCGGTCGTAGTGGACGTTGGGCCCGCTGTGCTCGGAGACCGACGCGTAGGTGTCGGCGTGCTCGGCGAAGATCCCTCGATCAGGCACTCGGCCGATCCTAGGCCGCCCGAGTGTTGGACTCGCGGGTTCGGAGCGTTGGACTCGCGGGTTCGGAGTGTTGGACTCGCGGGTCAGGCGCGGTGTACGGGGACCTGGGCGCCGCTGATGGTGGAGGCCTCGTCGCTCGACAGGAACAGGATCGTGCGGGCGATGTCGGCCGGGGCCACCCAGCCCTCGCGGTCCGAGTCGGGCATCGCCGCGCGGTTGGCCGGTGTGTCGATCATGCCCGGCAGCACCGCGTTGACCCGCACGCCCGCGTCGGCGTACTCGGCGTCCAGCGCCGCGACGAACGCCAGCACCGCGGCCTTCGACGTGACGTACCCGGCCGCGCCCGCGAACGGGTGCAGGGCCGAGCGGCTCGACATGCACACGATCGACCCGCCGCCGGCCGCGGTCAGGTGCGGGAGCGTGTGCTGGCAGGTGAGGTACGTGGCGCGCAGGTTCAGCCGCAGCTGCTCCTCGAACTCCTCGACCGGCGTCTCGTGCACCCGCCCGCCCGCCGCGAAGCCGCCGACCAGGTTCACCACCGCGCGCAGCGGGCTGTCCACATCGGACGACGCGACCGTCGCGCAGTCGCGGGCCGACGCCACGTCGAACAGGTCCGCCTTGACCAGCACGAGCCCGTCCCGCTCCGGCAGCCGGGACAGCTCCTCCTCGACGATCCACGGCACGACCACGCGCCACCCGGTGTCCAGGAACGCCGTCGTGACCGCGGCCCCGAGCCCACCGGTACCCCCGGTGACCAGTACCGACCGTCCCATTCACGCCTCCAGCAACTTGTCGCGCAACCGCCAGACATCCTCCGCGCCGAAGCCGTGCCCGGCCAGCCAGCCGAGCACCCCGCCGTGATCGGCGTCGAGCCGTTCGAGGAAGCCGTGCATGGTGTCCGCCCGCGGCCGGTGCTCCTCGGCCGGCAGCCTGTCGATGTCGTCGGCATAGGTGGGCGAGCCGCGCAGCCGGTCCAGGATGAGCTCGATCCGCTCGCCGGTCGCCACGTAGTCGTCGACCACGACCTCGCGCGGCACGCCGGCCACGGTGAGCGCCATCGCGACGACCACGCCGGTACGGTCCTTGCCCGCCGCGCAGTGCACCAGCGCGGTCCCGGGCGCACTCGCCACCGTGCGCAGCGCGCCGACGATGTTCTCCGGCCGGTCCTCGAGGTAGCCGAGGTAGAACGAGCGCATCAGGTCGGACGGATCGCGCTCGGCCGCGCGGCGCCGGTTCACCGCGAGCGCCTCGCTGGACGCGTCGGTGTTGCCGAGGCTCTCCGGGATGACCGACAGGTGCACGTGCCGTACCGCGTCGACCGTGGTCAGCGGTCCCGGGCCCTCCTGCTTGAGCTCGTTCGTACTGCGCAGGTCGACCACCGTGGTCACGCCGATCTCGTCGACCAGACGAATGATGTCGGCGGGGGAGAGGTCCTGCAGGTTGTCGGCGCGGACGAGCCGCCGCGGCAGGGTTCGGACGCCGTTCTCGGTAGGCAGGTCACCGAGATCGCGCGCGTTGACAGCATGCTCGAGATCAATCCAGGCCACGACCCCATTCCAGCAGACGTCCACGTGGCGTCACCCATACAGGTGGAATTTGGCTCGGAGCGTGTGACACCGTGGCGAGGTGAACGGTCGTGAGGACGGCTAAGGAGCGGCGGGCGGGACTGTCGATGGGCCTGCTCGTCGTCGGCTTCCTGTTGGTCGCGGCCAACATGCGCGGGGCGCTCACCTCGGTGGGCCCGCTGCTGGACACGATCCGCCGGGACATCGGCCTGACCGCGGGCGAGGCCGGGTTCATCGGCACGCTGCCCCTGCTCACCTTCTCGGCCGTCTCGCCGCAGGTGCCGCGGCTGGCCCGGCGCTTCGGCATCGACCTGATGCTGTGGCTCGCCATGGCCGCCCTGGCGACCGGCATCGTGCTGCGGTCGCTGCCGGTCGTCGGGCTGCTGTGGGTCGGCACGGTCCTGCTGGGTGCCGCGATCGCCGTGGCCAACGTGCTGCTGCCGAGCATGATCAAGCGTGACTTCCCCGACCGCATCGGTGCGGTCACCGGCGTCTACACCGCGGTGATCGGGGTGGTCGCGTCGACCGCGGCCGGCGTGGCGGTGCCGCTGGCCGGCGTGCTGCCCGGCGGCTGGCGTACCTCGCTCGGCATCTGGGCGGGGTTCGCGCTCATCGCGCTCGCCGCGTGGACACCGCAGCTGCGCCGCCCGGACCGGGATCAGGCGGTCGAGCCGGGGCTCGACACCCGCCGGCCCCGCGCGCCCTGGCGATCGCCGCTCGCCTGGGAGGTCTCGGCGTTCATGGCGCTGTCCGCGTGCGGCTTCTACACCATGCTCGCCTGGTTCCCGTCGATCGTGGTGAGCACCGGCGCGAGTGAGGAGTACGCCGGCTGGATGCTGTTCGTGTACCAGATCCTCGGCGTGGTGATGAGCGGCGCCGTGCCGTTGCTGCTGCCCAAGCTGGCCGACCAGCGTCCGGTCGCGGCCGGTGGGGCGCTGCTCGCGATGTTCGGGTATCTCGGCCTGCTGATCGCGCCGGGGCTGCCGCTGCTGTGGGCGGTGGTCACCGGTGTCGGCATGGGGACGCTGTTCTTCCTCGCACTCGCCTTCTTCAGCCTGCGTGCGGCCGACTCTCGCTCGTCGGCGTCGCTGGCCGGGATGGGGCAGTCCATCGGCTATCTGTTCGCCGCGACCGGGCCGGTGGCGGTCGGCGCGCTGCACGACGCCACCGGTGGTTGGCGGGTCCCGCTCGCGGTTCTCGCCGTGGTGGCGGCCGTGCACACTGTCGTCGGGTGGCGCGCCGGTCGGGACGCGCACGTGGTGGCTTAGGGGGTCGCAATGCGTCTGCTGGTGGTCGGCGGCTGCGGGCTCGTCGGGGCGATGGTGCTGCCACACCTCGTGGCCGCGCACGAGATCCGGGTGCTCGACCTCGCCGCCCCGGCCGGCCCCGTGCCCGGGGTGCGCTACCACGCCGGCGACCTGCACGACGTCGACCTGGTCGCCTCGCTCGCCGAGGGCGTGGACTCGCTGGTGTACCTGGCGATGGGGCCCAAACGGGACTGGGGGAGCCCGGCCACCGCGCGGGCGCACCTCGACGTCGCCGTGCCGGGCATGTACGCGACGCTGACCGGCGTGCACCGGGCCGGGGTCACGCACCTGGTCTACACGAGCAGCATGTCGGTCTACCGCTACCCGCTCGACGGCGACCATCCCCCGCCCGACCAGGAGCCACCCGCCGACGAGCGGATCGGCCGGTACCCGGACGAGACGACGCCACCGGACGCGGGCGACTTCTACGGCCTCGCCAAGCGGCTGGGCGAGGAGGTCTGCCGCACCGCGACCGTCGGGTACGGCATGGACGCGGTCTGCCTGCGGCTGTGCTTTCCCACCGCGGAGGACGAGTGGCCGCGCCGGGGGACCGCGATGCAGCGGGCGATCGCGACGTCGGCCCGGGACGTGGCGGCCGCCATCGATGCCGCGCTCGCCCGGCGTGGCAGGGGATTCGACGTGTACGCGATCAGCGGCGACGCCAGCGAGCGCGCGATGAGCCTGGCGAAGGCGAAGCGTGAGCTCGGCTGGGCGCCGCGGGACCCCACCGCCTGATGCCGGGCCGATGACCGTCGTGCCCGGCCTGGTGTCGGTGACCTTCCGCCGGCTTGGCGTCGCGGAGATCGTCGCGCTCGTGGCGGGCGCGGGCCTGCGCGCGGTCGAGTGGGGCGGCGACGTGCACGTGCCGTCGCCGCCGGTGGCCCGCGAGGTCGCGCTGCGGTGTGCCGACGCGGGCCTGGAGATCGCCGCCTACGGCTCGTACTACCGGGGCGGCCCGGGCTTCGCGGACGTGCTGGCGACGGCCGTCGCGCTGGGCGCGCCGCGGATCCGGGTCTGGGCCGGCCGACACGGCTCGGCGGCCGAGCCCGACCGCGCCGCCGTGGTGGCCGACCTCGCCCGGGCCGCGGCGCAGGCGGCGGGGGAGGGCGTCGAGGTCTGTCTGGAGTACCACGCGAACACCCTCACCGACACACTCGAGTCCACAATGGAGCTTCTGCGCGCGGTGCCGGCGGTGCGGTCGTACTGGCAGCCGCCCGTCGGCGACCGGCCCGCCACCGCGCTCGCGGCGGTCCAGGCGCTGCGCCCGGTCACCGCGCACGTGTTCAGCTGGGACGACGCCGGCACTCGGCTTCCGCTCGCGGCCGGTGAGTCGCTGTGGCGCCCGGTGCTGGGCGCGCTCGGCGAGCTGCCCGGCACCCGCTACGCCCTGCTGGAGTTCGTCCGCGACGACGATCCCGCCGCCTTCGCCGAGGACGCGGCGACACTGCTCGGCTGGCTTCGGCCAGAATGGATCGACGGCGACCAAGGTTGACGAGCTGCGCGCGGCCGGCGCGCATGCTGGATCTGTCCTTTGTGGACAACGCGGGCGTCACGCGGGTGAAGACGGTGCCGCTGACCGGGTCGAGGCGGCGGTGGCGGCCGGCGTCGGCGTGTCGCCGTGCTTCGAGGCGGACCGGACGGGACCTGCGGCTGGTGCCCGACCTGTCCCGGGCTGTCCCGCTGCTCGCCGAACTCTGGAGATCGCGCCATTCGACGCGGTCCTCCACTCCTCCGACCGCTGCGACCTGCCCGAACGCCACCACCTCGGCGCGGTGCGGTGACCGGCTCGGTCACCTGCTCGATGAGTGGCTCGCCGGCGGCTCGCTCACCAACGCGGACGCCGAGCGCCTCGCGTACGACATCGGGGCCGGTAACGCACGCCGGCTCCACCCAGCGCTCAGCTGGCGGCGGCGCGGTCACCGACCGCGCCGGCGGTCACGAACGACACCGCGCGCTCGACCGTCGCCGGGTCGCGCAGCAGGCCCCAGTGGCCCAGCCCCGTCACCGTCGCCAGCTCCGCTCCGGGCCAGGCCTTCGCGAGCGCCCTGCTGTCCGCGTACCGGGTCTCCCGGTCGTTCGGGTCGTGGACGGTCAGCAGCGGTGGCGTGGCGATGTCGGCCACCTGGCTCGGCACGTCGAACGCCGACCACGGCACGCCCACCCGACGGGCCACCCGCGCCACCATCCGGGTACGGATCCGGTGGTCGAACCCGAGTGCCGCGCCGAACAGGACCGGGTAGGGCATCGGCTGGGTCATCGGCGCGAGGAACACCAGCCGGCCCGCCCACAGCCCGCGGCGCAGCGCGTAGAACGTGGTGTTGGCGCCCAGCGAGTGCGCGATGATCGCGTGCGCGGGCCCGTGCGCGGCCACCACCGCCTCGAGTGCCGCGGCCATCTCGGGGATCGTCGCACGGCGCGGGCCGAGCTCGCCGGACTCCGAGTCGCCGTGGCTCAGCGCGTCGAAGGTGACCACCCGGCGGCCGGCGGCCACCAGCGGCTCGACGAACTCGCGCAGCTGCCCGCCGCTGCCGCCCCAGCCGTGCACCAGGTACACGACCGGTCCGGTTCCGGTGCCCCAGGCCCGGCTGATCACGTGCCGGTCGCCCACCGGCACGGTGTGGGACTCGCCCGGGTGGACCAGCTCCGCGGGTCTGCCCCGATAGGGCGGGGCGGTCAGCCAGAGCCGCTCGGCCCAGCGGGCACCGAGGTCGGGCGCGACCCGCTCGAGCGTGCCGAACGCGGTGCGGACGGCGGTCAACCGGAGCGAACGAGATAAACGAACGATCGTGCTTTTTTGTGTGGACATGTCTGCCTTCCAAGAAGCGAAGTGGATCAGGCCCGGTGTCGGGCGAGCAGTGACTCGAACGCCGTGCGGGCGCGGCCCCCTGCCGTCCTGTCGTCGAGCAGGCGCTCGCAGGTGTGGTGGCAGAGCATCACGCCGTCCAGCTCGAACGCGAGCTGCGCCGGGTCGGTGTCCGCGCGGAAGTGCCCTTCGGTGACGCCGGTGCGGCATACCTCGGCGAGCGTGTCGAGCCAGTCGCGCTGGTCGCGCACGACCCGGTCGCGCACCGGGCCCGGCTGGTCGTCGAGCTCGCTCGCGGCGGCGACGAAGATGCACCCGCCAGGCTGGGAGTTCCAGCGCAGCTTGTTCTCGAACAAGGCCCGCACGCGCGGCTCGCCGCGGGGCGCGGCGAGTGCCGGGACCACGACCTCGCGCAGGAACCGCGCCTTCGCGTGCTCGAGAACCTGGAGCTGCAACGTCTCCTTCGACTTGAAGTGCGCGTACAGCCCGCTCTTGGAGAGCCGGGTGCTGGCCGCGAGCGTGCCGATGGACATGCCCGCGAAGCCGACCGTCCTGGCCAGCTCGCCGGCGGCGTCCAGGATCACCTCCCGGGTGGCCTCACCCTTGCTCACGTCCGTCACAGTAGCACGACCGTTCGCTTTTGCTGGCGAGTTTCAGCCCCATACCTCGGCGGCGACCTCCGCGATCAGTGCCAGCTTCGCCACCTGCTCGTCGTAGCTGAGCACGTTGCCCTCGGCCGTGGAGGAGAAGCCGCACTGCGGGGACAGGCACAGCTGCTCCAGCGGCACGTACCGCGCCGCCTCGTCGATGCGCCGCTTGACGTCGTCCTTGTCCTCCAGCGCGCCGCGCTTCGTCGTGATCAGGCCCAGCACGACCTGCTTGCCCGCCGGCACGAACCGCAGCGGTGCGAACGAGCCCGACCGGGCGTCGTCGTACTCCAGGAAGAAGCCGTCCACGGCCAGCTCGGAGAACAGCGCCTCCGCCACGAAGTCGTAGCCGCCCTCGGCCGCCCACGAGGAACGGAAGTTGCCGCGGCACATGTGCGTGGTGACGCGCAGCCCGTCCGGGCGGCCGGCGAGCGCGGTGTTGATCTGCTTGATGTAGCGCAGGTGCTGGTGCTCGGCGTCGTCGCCGCGGGCCGCCAGCTGCGCGCGCTGGTCGGGGTCGTTCAGGTACGCGAGGCTCGTGTCGTCCAGCTGCAGGTACCGGCAGCCGAGCCGGGCAACGGCGGCGATCTGCTGCGCGTACGCCTCGGACAGGTCCGCCCAGAACAGGTCCTCGTCGGCGTACACCTCCGGGTTCAGCGCCGCCGGGCCGCCGCGGTAGTGGACCATGCTCGGCGACGGGATCGTCAGCTTCGGCGTGACGCCCGGCCCGGCGACCGACGTCAGAAACGTGAAGTCGTCGGCGAAGATGGTCTCCCGCAACCGGACCGGACTGTCCACATGCAGCGCGGCGGTGCTGAACTCGATCACCCCGTCCGGGTTCTTGAACCGGACCTTGATCGACTCGTCGCCCGCGCCGATGCCGCCGAGCCGGTAGATGAAGTCCATGTGCCACGACGTGCGACGGAACTCGCCGTCGGTCGCCGAGCGCAGGCCGACCTCGGCCTGCATCGCCACCACGTCGCGGATCGCCTCGTTCTCGACGGCGCGCAACTGCCCGGCGGAGATCCGGCCGGCCGCGCGATCTTCCCGGGCCGCCAGCAGCTTCGCAGGTCGCAGCAGGCTGCCGACGTGGTCGGCGCGGAACGGAGGAAGGTCTCGAACGGTCATGATGCTCCTTCCGGGAACGGCAGGCCGACGTAGTTCTCGGCGAACGAGGTCGCGGCCGCGGTCGAGCTGGTCAGGTAGCGCAGCTGGGCGAGCCGCAGCCGCCGGGTGAACGGGTCGGCGTCCGGCGCGCGGTGCAGCATCGAGGTCATCCACCACGAGAAGTGCTGCACCCGCCAGACCCGTGACAGGCAGGTGTCCGAATAGGACTCCAGGCCGGCGGGATCGCCGTCGGCGAACCAGCGGCCGAGCGCGGACGCGAGCACGGCCACGTCCACGACGGCGAGGTTGAGGCCCTTCGCCCCGGTCGCCGGCACGATGTGCGCGGCGTCGCCGGTGAGGAAGAGCCGGCCGCGGCGCATCGGCTCCACCACGAAGCTGCGCAGGGCGGTGATCGCCTTGTCCACGATCGGTCCGTCGGCCAGCTCGAAGCCGGCCGTGCGGTCGAGCCGGGTGCGCAGCTCCGTCCACACGCGAGAGTCGGGCCACTCGGACAGCGGCTCGTCCGGCCGCACCTGGAGGTAGAGCCGGGTCACTGCGGGGGAGCGCATGCTGTGCAGTGCGAAGCCCCGGTCGTGCGAGGCGTAGATCAGCTCCTCCGACGAGGGGGCCACCTCGGCCAGCACGCCGAGCCACGCGTACGGGTACTCGTGCTCGTACACCGTCAGCCCCGACGCCGCGGCCCGGCTCACCCCGTGGAAGCCGTCGCAGCCGGCCACCACGTCGCAGCGCAGCTCCTCGGTCCGTCCGTTGTGGACATAGCGGACCACGGGCGAGTCGGTGTCCACGCCCTCGACCGCCACGGCCGGTGCCTCGAACAGCAGCGGCCGGCCGGTGTCGAGCCGCGCCGCCACGAGATCCTTCACCAGCTCGTGCTGGCCGTAGATCGTCAGCTCCCGGCCGGCGAGCTCGGTCAGCGGCACGCGGTGGCCGACCCCGTCGAACAGCAGCTCCAGCCCGTGGTGGATCAGCCGCTCGGCGTGCAGCCGGTCCGCCAGTCCCACCTTGGTCAGCAGGTCGACGGTGCCCTGTTCCAGCACGCCGGCCCGGATCCGTGCCTCGATGTGGGCGCGGGTGTGGCGCTCCAGCACGACCGAGTCGATGCCGCGCAGAGCCAGCAGGTGCGCGAGCAGCAGGCCGGCCGGGCCGGCGCCGACGATGGCTACCTGGGTCCGCATCTAGAATGGGTATTCCGGGATCTCGCCGCGCATCGTGATCCAGCGGGCGTCGGTGAAGGCGTCGAGGTTCGCCGAGCCGCCGAACCGCGCGCCGGTGCCCGAGTCGAGCACGCCGCCGAACGGCGCGACCGCCTCGTCGTTCACGGTCTGGTCGTTGATGTGCACGATCCCGGTCGGGATCCGCTCGGCGAGCGCCAGGCCGCGCATCGCGTCTGTGGTCAGGATCGCCAGCGACAGCCCGTACTCGCTGTCCGTCGCGAGCTCGACGGCCTGCTCGGCGGAGGAGAACCGCACGACCGGCGCCACCGGGCCGAACACCTCGTTGGCATAGGCCGGCATGTCCGTGCGCACGCCGTCGAGCACGGTCGGCCGGTAGAACAGGCCCTCGTAGGTGCCGCCGGCCGCGAGCCGCGCTCCGGAGTCCACAGTGGATGTCACAAGGCCGTGCACCTTGTCCCGCTGCCCGGCGTCGATCAGCGGGCCGAGCGCCACCTCGCCGGTCGGGTCGCCGACCGGCAGCGCGCTCGCGTGCGCGGCCAGCGCCTCCACATAGGAGTCGGCGAGCCGCTCGTGTACCAGGTGCCGGCCGGCGGTCATGCAGATCTGGCCCTGGTGCAGGTAGGAGCCCCACGCGGCGGCGGACACCGCGCGGTCGACGTCCGCGTCGTCGAGCACGATCAGCGCGGAGTTCCCGCCGAGCTCCAGGTGCACCCGCTTGAGGTGCCGGGCCGCGAGCGAAGCGACCTGCCGGCCGGTCGACGACGAGCCGGTGAACGAGATCAGCCGCACGCACGGGTCCTCGATGAGCGCCGTGCCCGCCTCGGCACCGCCCGGCAGCACGTGCAGGACGCCGTCGGGCAGCCCCGCCTCGGCGAGCACCCGGGCGATCGCGAAGCCGCCGCTGACCGGGGTGCGCAGGTCCGGCTTGAGCACCACGGCGTTGCCCAGCGCGAGGGCCGGCGCGACCGAGCGGATCGACAGGATCAGCGGCACGTTGAACGGCGAGATCACCCCGACCACGCCCACCGGGACCCGGCGCAGCAGCGACAGCCGCGGCTCGGCGGTCGGCAGGATCTCGCCCGGAGACCTGGACGCCAGCGCCGCCGCCTCGTAGCACTCCTGCGCGGCCACGCCGACCGCGAACTCGGCGAGCCCGGCCACCGCGCCGGTCTCCCGGACGACCCAGCCGCACAGCTCGTCGGCGTTCGCCTCGATCAGCGCGCCCGCCCTGCGCAGCACCGCGGCGCGGTCGGCGTAGGTCGCCGCGGCCCAGTCGCGCTGCGCGGCGGCGGCGCCGGCACAGGCGTCCGCGACGTCCGCCGCGTCGGCCACACCGGTGGTGCCCAGCTCCGCGCCGGTGGCCGGCTCGACGATCGGCGCGACACCGCCGCGCGGGGTGGCCCACCCTCCACTGTAGACACTTCCGGCGAACGTGCCCGGATCGAGCAGCGGTCTCGTCTCGGTCGTGGTCATCGGGTCTTCCCTTCCAGCTTGGCCTTCTGGATCTGCGCGTACACCCGGCCACGCAACTCGGTGAACCGGGCGTCGCCGCGGGTGCTCAGCTGGTCGCGGTCGTCCGGCAGGTCGATGACGAGGTCCTCGGCCACGCGCGTCGGCGACGCGGACAGCATGATCACCCGCTGGCCGAGGTACACGGCCTCGTCGATGTCGTGGGTGACGAACAGCAGGGTGACGCCAAGGCGCTGCCACACCGAGCGGATCAGGTCCTCCAGGTCGGCCCGGGTCTGCGCGTCGACCGCGGCGAACGGCTCGTCCATCAGCAGCACGCTCGGCTGGTAGGCGATGGCCCGGGCGATCGCGACCCGCTGCTGCATGCCGCCGGAGAGCTGCCACGGGTAGGCCTGGTGCGCGTCGGCGAGCCCGACCGCCTCGAGCGCCTCATCGACCAGCCCGCGCCGCTGCGCCCGCGGCGTGCCGGCCGCACGCAGCGGCAGGTCGACGTTGTCCGCCACGCGCAGCCACGGGAACAGGCTGCGGCCGTAGTCCTGGAAGACGATCGCGAGGCCCGCGGGCGGCCCGGTCACGCGTGCGCCGGCGACGGTCACCTCGCCGCTGGTCGGCGCCAGCAGCCCGGCGATGCAGCGCAGCAGGGTCGTCTTGCCGCAGCCGGACGGCCCGACGACGCACACGAAGCTGCCCTCGTCGACGGAGAAGCTGATCTCGCCGATGGCCTCGACCCGCCGGCCCCGCCCGTCGTACACCTTGTGCAGCTCGCTGACCGACAGCATCATCGCTCCTTCTGCACGGCCCGGACGCCGTGGTACCAGTCGAGGACGCGGTGCTCGACGAACCGGAACAGCACCGACAGCAGCACGCCGAGCAGCCCGAGCAGGATCACCCCGCTCCACATCTGCGGGATCTGGAAGCCGTCCTTGAACTGGATGACCGTGTAGCCGAGCCCGCTGCTCGCGGCGAACATCTCGCTGATGACCATGAGGATGATGCCGATGGACAGCGCCTGCCGCGCGCCGGTGACGATCTGCGGGCTGGCCGAGCGCAGCACCAGGTGCCACCAGCGCAGCCGGCCGCGGATCCGGTAGGTGCGGCAGGTGTCGGCGAGGACCTCGTCGACCGCGCGCACGCCCTCTACGGTGTTGAGCAGGATCGGCCACAGGCAGCCGGAGATGATCACGAGGATCTTCATGGTGTCGCCGATGCCCGCGACGAGCACGAGGATCGGCACGAGCACCGGCGGCGGAACCGCGCGCAGGAACTCCAGCAGCGGCTCGACGAGCGCGCGCAGCGTCCGGCTCGAGCCGATCAGCATGCCGAGCCCGACGCCGAGCACGAGCGCGGCTCCGTACCCGACGGCGAGCCGTCCGAGGCTGGGCAGCACATCGTCGACCATCCGCGGCCCGAACCAGGTCTCCGGGAACACCTCGACGATCCGCGACAGCGGTGGGAAGTAGAAGTCCGTGCTCCCCGCACTGGCGAACCACCACAGGCCCACCAGCACAACCGGCAACCCAACCGCGACCCCCACCCGCCGGACCACCTCACTCACCGCCCCACCCCCACCAACCCCGCGAGTCCAACACTCCGAACCCGCGAGTCCAACGTTCCGAACCCGCGTGTCCAACGTTCGGAACCCGCGTGTCCAACGCTCCAGCCTCGCGAGTCGTCGGTTCGTGACGACCGCGCGAATGTTGAACTCAGGGGTCGGGACGGTTGGACACGCGGGTCGGGAGCGTTGGACTCGCGATGGTGGGCGGTCATGTGGGGGCCTCCGTGCGCATGGACGGGTGCCAGTGCAGGGCGCGGCGCTCGGCGGCCCGGGTGAGGAGGTTCGCGACGACGCCGAGCAGGCCGGTGACCACGACCAGCCCGTACATCGCCGCCACCGCGCCGCTGGCCCGCGCGGTGGCGATCTCTTGGCCGAGCCCGGGCGAGCCGATGACCAGCTCACCGGTGATCGCGAGGATCAGCGCGACCGTGGCGGCCAGCCGCACGCCCGTCGCGACGTAGGGCAGTGCGGTCGGCCAGACCAGGTACCGCACCCGGTGCCACCGGCCCAGCCGGTAGGCGCGCGCGGTGTCCCGGGCGACCGGGTCGATGTCCGCGACCCCGTGCAGCACCTGGACGAGCACCTGCCAGAACGCCGCGTACACCACGAGCACCAGCGTCGAGGTGATCGTCGACCCGTACAGCACGACGACAAGCGGGATCAGCGCCACCGACGGGATCGGGCGCAGGAACTCGATCGTGGACGAGGTCGCGGCACGCAGCACCGGGACGGTCCCGACGAGCACACCGATCACGACGCCGAGCGCCACCGCGACGGCGAGGCCGAACAGCCACGTGCGGAGCGTGTCGAGCACGGCGAGCCAGAAGCGCTCCTCGGACATCTGCCCGGCGAGCGTGCCGAGGATCTGGCTCGTCGGCGGGGCGTACCGCTCGGGCACGAGGCCGATCCTGGGCGCCACCTCCAGCAGCACCGCGAAGCCGAGCAGCCCGACCAGGCCGAGCACGACCCTCCTCGCGGTACTCACGGTGCGCTCTCGCTCATGGTGCGTTCCCGCTCACAGTCCGCGCCTTGCTCTCGCTCACGGTGTTCAATGGTTCGCTTCTGCGCTACTCGCCGTCTTCCCTCTTCACGTGCTCGGCGCTGGCGCGCGATCGTCAGTCCAGACGGCGAACGCTCCCGCTCCCGCTCCCGCTCCCGCTCCCGCTCACGGGAGCAGTGCGTCCACATCTGCCTCCTTCTCCAGCAACCCGTCCTCGAGCGCCAGGTCCGCGAGCGTCTGCACGGAGTCGCGGTTCACCTCGGCCGGCCACTTCGGCAGCGTGAGCTTCTCGATCACCTCCGGGGCGATCTCCGTGTAGCTGCCGATGATCTGCCGCGCCTCGTCCGGGTTGGCGTCCGCATAGGACAGTGACTCCCGCATGGCCTCGGTGAACCGCTCGACGAGGTCCGGGTTCTCGCCGATCAGCTGCTGGGAGGCGAAGTAGGTCGCCACGGTCAGGTTCGGCGCGGTGTCCACATAGCTGGAGGCGATCTTGCGGCCACCCTCGGCGAGCACCGCCTGCTGGAACGGCTCGACCACGAACACGGCGTCCACCTGGCCCGACTGCAGCGCCGCCGGCTGCTCGGGGAACGGCAGCGCGGTGAACTCGACCTTGCGCGGGTCGCCGCCGGCCTTGCGCACCGACGCGCGCACGCTGGTGTCCACGATGTTCTGCAGCGTGTTCGCGGCGACCGTCCGGCCCTCGAGGTCGGCCGCGGACCGGATCGGACTGTCCGACTTGACCATCAGCGCCGCGAAGTCCTCGCCGTCCACGCCGGTGGAGTTGTTGCCGTTGGACACGATCTTGACCGGGAGCCCCTGCGAGTGGGCGAGCAGCAGTGACACCACGTTGCTGAAGCCGAACTGGTACTGGCCCGAGACGACCGCCGGCACGATCGCCGCGCCGCCCTCGGCCCGCTCCAGCTTCAGTTCGATGTTCAGATCGGAGAAGAAGCCCTGCTCCATACCGAGGTAGATCGGCGCCACGTCGAGGATCGGGATCACCCCGACCGTGACGCTGTCGGGCCGGCCCTCGCCCGGCTGCTGCCCCCCATCGTCGTCCGAGCCGCAGGCGGTCGCCAGAAGTGTTGTCGTCAACAGGAGAACAGCGAGGTGTCGGCGCATCGGCGGGACTCCATCCACCCGGAAGCGGTTTGGCGTTGTTCGGAGATCGCACGCTCGTTCTCAAGGTGAACGTAGAGGTACGCCACGGCAGCGTCAACCGTTGACGTGCGACGACGGCGTTCCCTATCGTGCGACTGGAGAACGTTCGTTCGTAATGCGCACATCATGAACGGGAGGCGATCGGTGGCCGAGCTGGTGGAGCTGGCCGAGGGGATCGCCGAGCTGGTCCGGGACGGGGACACGGTCGCACTGGAGGGCTTCACCCATCTCATCCCCGTGCGCGCGGGGCAGGAGATCATCCGCCGGCGCCGGCGTGACCTGACGCTCGTCCGGATGACCCCGGACATCGTGTACGACCAGCTGATCGGCGCCGGCTGTGCGCGGCGGCTGGTGTTCGCGTGGGGTGGCAACCCCGGCGTCGGCTCGCTGCACCGGCTGCGGGACGCGGTGGAGAATGGCTGGCCCGCGCCCCTGGAGCTGGAGGAGCACAGCCACGCGGGGATGGCGAACCGGTACGTGGCGGGCGCCTCCGACCTGCCGTTCGCCGCGCTGCGCGGCTACCAGGGCACGGACCTCGCGAAGCACACCGACACGATCCGGACGGTCACCTGCCCGTTCACCGGTGAGGAGCTGGCCGCGGTGTCGGCGCTGCGGCCGGATGTCACGGTCGTGCACGCCCAGCGCGCCGACCGGAAGGGCAACGTCCAGCTGTGGGGGCTCGTCGGCGTGCAGAAGGAGGCGGTGCTGGCCGCGCGGAGGTCGCTGGTGACCGTCGAGGAGGTCGTCGACGAGCTCGAGCCACGACCGGGTGCGGTGGTGCTGCCGTCCTGGGTGGTCACCGCGGTCGCGGCGGTGCCGGGCGGTGCGCGGCCGTCCTACGCGCAGGACTACTACGACCGGGACAACGACGCGTACCGCGCATGGGACGCGGTGAGCCGCGACCGCGACCGGTTCACCGCCTGGCTGGCCGAGCACGTGGACGCCCCGGCGGCGACGGCGTGACCGGGTCACCGGCTTGGACGGCCGAGGAGATGATGTCGGTCGAGGCCGCGCGGGCGCTCGCCGGCCACACGTCGTGCTTCGTCGGCATCGGGCTGCCGTCCACCGCGGCGAACCTGGCCCGCCGGGTGCACGCGCCGGACCTCGTGCTGATCTACGAGTCCGGCGCGATCGGTGCCAAACCGTCCCTGCTGCCACTGTCCATTGGGGACGGTGTGCTGGCCGAGACCGCCGACGCCGTGGTGAGCGTGCCGGAAGTGTTCAACTACTGGCTGCAGCCCGGCCGGATCGACGTCGGCTTCCTCTCCGCCGCGCAGCTGGACCGCTTCGGCAACCTGAACACGACGGTCATCGGCGACGACTACGCCCGCCCGCGGGTGCGGCTGCCCGGTTCGGGTGGCGCGCCGGAGATCGCCGCGTCCTGCCGCGAGGTGTTCGTGATGGTTCGGCACGACCCGCGGACCTTCGTGGACCGGGTCGACTTCGTCACCTCGGTGGGCTACGGCGACGGGTACGACTCCCGTGAGAAGCTCGGCCTGCGCGGCCGCGGTCCGGTGCGGGTGGTCACCGACATCGCCGTGCTCGAGCCCGACCCGGTCTCGCGTGAGCTCACGCTGACCCGGGTACACCCGGGGGTGGCGGTCGCGGACGTGCGGGCGGCCACCGGGTGGGACCTCAAGGTCGCCGACGAGGTGGCGGTCACCGAGCCGCCCACGGACGAGGAGCTGGCGGCACTGCGCCGGCTCATAGAGGAGAGCAAGTCATGACGGATGTCGTGAGCGGAGCGAACCATTCAACACTGTGAGTGGGAGTGATGGAGTGTTCGTCGTCTGGACTGACGATCGCGCGCGGGCGCGTGAGCGCCGAGTACGTGAGGAGGGAAGACGGCGGGTAGCGGAGGAGCGGAGCGAACCATTCAACACTGTGAGCGGGAGTGACGGAGCGTTCGCCGTCTGGACGGAGACACGGTCGCTCCGCAAGCTCCGCTCCGCGGAGAAGCGCGGGCGCGCCAGCGCCGAGCATCGCACGGAGGAAGACGGCGAGTAGCGGAGGAGCGGAGCGAACCATGAACACAGTGCCGGGCTACCGGCGCGATCCCGGTGGCACGCACCCGCCGCTGCTGTCCCCGGAGTACGGCTCGACGGTGCTGCGCGCGCCGACCCGCGAGCCGGTGCGGCTGCCGCACTCGCTCACCGAGCTCACCGGCCCGCTGCTGGGGGAGGGCCGCGTCCTGGCCACGGACAGCGACCTCACCAGGCAGCACAACGGGGAGCCGCTGGGCGAGCGGATCATCGTGCACGGCCGGGTCCTCGACAGCGACGACCGCGCCGTGCCGGACACGCTCGTGGAGCTGTGGCAGGCGAACTCGGCCGGCCGGTACTCGCACGCGCGCGACCAGCATCCGGCGCCGCTCGACCCGAACTTCACCGGCGTGGGCCGCTGCATGACCGACTCGACCGGGCACTACCGGTTCGTCACGCTGAAGCCGGGTGCCTACCCGTGGCGCAACCACGAGAACGCCTGGCGGGCCCAGCACATCCACTTCTCGCTGTTCGGCCGGGCGTTCGTGCAGCGGCTGGTGACGCAGATGTACTTCCCCGGGGACCCGCTGTTCTACCAGGATCCGATCTTCAACGCGGTTCCGTCGGGCGCCCGCGCCCGGATGGTCTCGTCGTTCGACCTGTCGGAGACCGTGCCGGAGTGGGCGCTCGCGTACCGGTTCGACATCGTCCTGCGCGGGCGGGACCAGACACCCATGGAGTCCTGATGGACCTCACGCCTTCGCAGACCGTCGGGCCGTTCTTCGCGCACGCGCTCACCTGGGCGGACGGCCCGTTCGTGGTGGCCGCGGACGCGCCGGGCGCGTTCTGGCTGCGCGGGCGGGTGTTCGACGGTGCGGGTGAGCCGGTTCCGGACGCGCTGGTCGAGAGCTGGCAGGCCGCACCCGACGGCCGTTTCGACCACCCGGACGACCCTCGCGGGGCCGTGCCGGGCTTCCGCGGCTTCGGGCGGTGCGCCACCGACGACGAGGGCCGCTGGGAGGTTCGCACGGTCAAGCCGGGGCGGGTGCCCGGGGCGGACGGCCGGTCGCAGGCGCCGCACATCGACCTGTCCGTGTTCGCCCGTGGCCTGCTCGACCGGGTGGTGACCCGGGTGTACCTTCCGGATGAGCCGTCCAACGTAGACGATCCGGTACTTTCGTCCATTCCGGAGCCCGGACGCAGCACCCTGGTGGCCAGGTTGACCGACGACGGGTACGCGTTCGACATCCGGCTCCAGGGTGAGCGTGAGACAGTCTTCTTCAGTGTCTAGCTGTGAGGAGCGTGTCGTGGCGGGGAGCGGGTCGGACTTCGTGCAGTCGCTCGAGCGTGGGCTGTCGGTGATCCGTGCCTTCGACCACGAGCATCCGGAGCTGACGCTGAGTGAGGTCGCCGCGTCGACGGGCGTGACGCGGGCCGTCGCCCGCCGGTTCCTGCTGACGCTCGCGTCGCTCGGGTACGTCCGGTCCGACGGTCGATTCTTCTCGCTGACGGCGAAGGTGCTGGAGCTGGGGTATGCGTACCTGTCGAGCCTGTCGCTGCCGGACGTGGCGGAGCCGCACTTGGAGGCGCTGGTCGGCGAGGTGAACGAGTCGTCGTCGGTGTCCGTGCTGGACGGTCAGGACGTCGTGTACGTGGCGCGGGTGCCGGTGAGCCGGATCATGACGGTGTCGATCAGCGTGGGCACCCGCTTCCCGGCGTACGCGACGTCGATGGGTCGCGTCCTGCTGGCCGGCCTGCCGGAGCCGGAGTTGGCGGCGTACCTGTCGTCGGTGCGGCTCGAGCGGCTGACGGCCCGGACGGTGTCGTCGGTGGCGGCACTGCGCGGCGAGCTCGCGCGGGTGCGCGGCCAGGGATGGGCGCTGGTGAACCAGGAGCTGGAGGAGGGCCTGCGTGCCCTGGCGGTCCCCATCCGCGACCGGACGGGCAAGGTCGTGGCCGCCGTGAACGTCTCGGCCCACGCGAGCCGCACGTCCCTGGAGGCCATGCGCCGCGACCTGCTGCCTCCGCTGCTGAAGGCGGCCGCCCGCGTGGAGGCGGACCTACCCGCCCGCACCCGCCGCACCTGACCGCCTGCGCGGGTCACGGGCGCGGAATGTCGTCTCGCCGGGATCGGGTGGGTGCTGGCCTCCGGCCCCCGGCATCCATTCTTCCAGCGGGCACCGACAATTCCTGCTCCGCCGACCAAGCTCTGTGGACAACCCCGGCCGGCGCGGGGGCCCCGTTTTCCAGCGTATCGGCGAGGGCCGACGGTTTCGGGGTGTGCGGGTTGGGCTGTGGACAGGTTCCGGCGGCGAGTGGCGCCGTTCACCGTGGTCAGGGGGCGTCGGTGGCGGGGCGGACCCGCCAGTCGGCGGTGTGGCCCAGGATGCCGGGGATGTCCTCGGTCAGGCGGGCGAAGTCGATCGCCTGCGAGATCAGGCCGGTCGGGTTGTTCTCGATCGCTTGCCAGGCCCGGGTGCGTTCGGCCTCGCTCGCGAAGCGGCCGTGGTCGAACGCCCGTTTGGCCGCCGCCCGGAGCGCGTCCAGGTCGTGGACGATGATCGTGATCTCCGCGGACAGCTCGTAGCGGCGCGCCGGGTCGTCGGCCAGTTGTGCGATGGCCCGCAGGTCCGCGCTGCTCAACTCGTGACTCATACTCCCAGGGTCACCCCGCACCACGCCGCTGGACAGGGCGAACGGCACAGATCCGGGAAGATTCCGGGTCGCCCCTAGGGCACGTCTGGCGGACTAGTGGTGTGCGCGGGGCTGGATGTCCAGCTGACCCAGCGTCGCGACGAGCCGGTCCAGCACCGCCGAGGGCGAGACGTAGAACGAGGACGCCCGGACCCGGAAGAACCGCCACCCGCACCGCTCGAGGTCCCGGTGCCGCGCCAGCTCGCGCTCGTACGCGGCCGCGCCCCGCCACTCGTCGCCCTCGCACAGGACGGCCAGGCGGGACCGGGCGCCGACGACCACCAGATCCAGAACCACCGAGTCCACCGAGTACCGCGGCACCACCGAATACCCCAGCTCCACCAGCCGGTTCGCCACGTGCTGGACGAACAGCGAGTCGAACGGCTCCACGAGGGTGTCCGGAGGCGACGGCAGGCTCAGGAACGAGTCCGCGGGCGTCGCGACCACCCCGTAGCAGTGGTCCAGCAGCTGGAACCGCATGTCCTCCGCGTTGTCCAGCGCCCCCGGCGGGATCGAGTGGAACAACCACATCTGGTCCCGCGCCCGCGACGCCGCGACGTTGTACCGCTGCACGAACAGCTCCCGCGTCAGCGGCACCTGCGTGGGCCCGGCCGCCACCATCGACAGGAACATCACGTCCCGCTCGGCACCCTGGAAGTCCGCCGAGTCACCGCACTGGATCCGCCGCGCCGCCCACTCCTCCGGCGTGATCCGCTCCAGCAGCCGCCGCTCGATCGCCTTCGCCTGCGCGGTGCCCAGCAGCGAGATCACGCCGAACGTCAGCCCGTCGTAGCGCGGGTCGGCGATGCACTTCTCCAGCGCCTCCGCGACCGCCTCGACCTCGACCGGGTTGACCTTGTTCGTCGTGCCCACCACGTGCCCGTCCGGCAGGTACACCGGGCGGATCGGCTCCAACCGGTCGGCACCGTACTGGCGCACCGGCACCAGCCGGATCCCGTCCGGCTCGTACGCGACCCGGTTGGAGAACGCGATGATCTCCGGCACGCACCGCCGGTGCTCGGTCAGCGTGAGCAGCCCGCGGTAGCGCATCTTCGCCTCGTCGAACAGGCTGCGCTGCGGGTCCTGCCACGCGGACCGGTACGGGTCGTCCGCGAGGTACTGGCCGGCGAGGTCGCGCAGCTGCTGCTGGTCCACGCCGACGGCGGACGGCGACACCTGCTTGTCGTCCCCGATCACGACCATCCGCGGGGCCAGGTACTGCAGGAACGTCGCCTCCAGCCCGGCCTGTGACGCCTCGTCGACGATCACCACGTCGAACATGCCCGGGCGGATCGCCAGCTGCTCCGCGATCCGGTACACCGGCATGATCCACACCGGCACGGCCGGCCGGCAGCGGTCCATCGCCTGGCGCACCTCGACCCGCCGCTGCGGCGCGTACCGACCGGTGCCCTTGCCCAGTCGCCGTACCAGGTACGCGTAGTGCTCCAGGTTCGCCCGCGCCTGCCCGGTCAGCCGGTCCGGCGACACCGCGTGCCCCCACGCCCGCGTCGCCGCCAGCGTCTCGACCTCGCCGCGGATCCGCTGCTCGGTCAGCCCGATCTCCGCCTGCAGCGCGTTCACGTCCGCGGCGCCCTGGTCGAGCACCCACGAGCCGGTCGCCGCCCACGCCCACGCCTCGGCGAACGACGGCAGCCGACCATCCCAGGTGGACTCGTCGGCGGTCGCCTCGATCGCGGTCCGCAGCCGCGAGGGCACGCGGGCCGCGAGCTCGTCGCGCCGCCCCACCAGCCGGCGCACCTCGTGCAACCGCTCCAATCGCTTGTGCGCCAACGCGTACGAGTCCGGGTCGCGCCGGCGGGCCGCATCGCGCAGGGCCCGCACGCACGGCGCCGCGTCCGCGTGCCCGGCCGCGACCGACAGCGTGGCCTCGATCCGGTGCAGCGGCACGGTCGCCGCCGCGTGCGCGTCCGCCGCCGCGGCCACGTCGACCAGCTTCACGTACGCGCGCACCGCGTCCAGGTCCGTCCAATCGGGACGCGGCAGTCCGGCCTCGGCCAGCAGGCGTTGCTCGGTCTCCAGCGCCTCCGACAGCCGCAGCACCCGGTGCAGCTGGTCCAGCTCCGTGCTGTGCCACTGGACCCGCTCGTGCACCGACCCGCCCGACACCGCCACCCCGGCCGGCCACGACCGGTCGAGCGCGGCGAGGACCTTCGTCAGCTCCGCCCACACCAGGAACGCGGCCACCTGCCCGGCGTTGGTCGGCGGCAGCCCGTCCACCCGCACCTGCGCGAACAGCGCCTGTGCCTGCTTGACCGGCCGCGGGGTGAGCGCGCCGAGCTTCGGCATGCCGTCCGGCCCGGTCTTCAGCGCGCCGCCGCCGAGGTGGGCACCCAGCTGCTGGGCGGGCGGCACGAGCAGCGTCGCGTTACCGTCCACTTCGACCGTCGTGAGTGGACCAAGCTGCGCCACGAGCTGGTTCGCCTGGGCCACCAGCGCGCCGATCTGCTGCGCCCGGCCGTGCCACGCCCGCCCGCGGCCGGACCGGATGTCGCCGAGCGCGTCGTTCATCCACGTCTCGCGGCGCCGTGCCAGGTCGTCCGCCTCGTCGGCCAGCTCGCTCAGCCGCCGGCGCAGCTGCTCGCGCGCGGCCGCGTCGATCCGGCGGATCGCGTCGAACGCCAGGTGGCCCTTCTCCGGGTCGCGCTCCTGGTCGGCGGCTGCCGCGGCCTCCTCGGCGGCCACCAGGTCGGCGAATTGGGGAGACTCGGGCACCGTGGTCAGGTCGACGAGCCGGCCGCCGGCCTCGAGCTCGTCGGACGACAGCGCCTTGTCACGCAGCAGCTCACGCCACTCGACGAGCTCGTCACCGGTCAGCGGCGGCGCCTCGTCGGGTCGGACGTCCACGTGCTCGGCGAGCCAGCCGAACCGCTCGCGCCGCGCCTCCAGCGCTCGCGCGATCGCCGCGAGCGTGCCGTGGTAGCCGGCGTGGGAGTGCTCGCGGACCTCGTCCTCGCGGGCCGCGACGAGCTGCTCGTGCAGGTCCTCGCGGCGGCCGCGGAGCCGCTCGATCTCGTCGAGGCAGCCGCGCACGGTCCGCGCGGCCACGGCCTCGTCGTGCTCGGTGGCCGCCGCGGCGATCCGCTCGACGGCCACCTTGAGGTCGGACATGTCCTCCCGCGACGTGCCCACGACGCCGACCGACAGCGGCTTGATCGCGGCCGGCAGCTTGTCGCGCACCTCGCGCAGCGCCCGGTCCGTGTGCGCGGTGACCAGGACCCGCTTGCCCTGCGCCAGCAGGTGCGAGAGCAGCGCGGCGGCGGTGTGCGTCTTGCCGGTGCCCGGCGGGCCCTGTACGAGGGTCTGTGCCTGGGTGTCGACCTGCCGGATGATCCGCAGCTGCGTGTCGTTGACGGGCAGCGGCAGGAACTCGTCGTCGTCCACCCGCACCATCGCGCCCGTTGTGCCGTCACCGGCGGGGGCGGCGGCTCGTGGGGCGGGGTGGTGGTCCGGGTCCACGAGCGGGCGCAGCCCGTCGGGCACCTCGCCGGACTCGGTGAGCTGGTCGACGATCGTCGAGAAGATCTCCACCAGGCCCTGCTGCGAGCGTCGGCGCAGGATGACCGCCGGCGCGAACGCCGCCACCGCGTGGTCCGCCGCCGCGGGCACCGAGTCGGCGTCGCGGTACTCGCCGGCGGCGTCGAGCGTGTGCACCACGCGGCGGACGAGCGCGCCGGCCTCCGTGCGGTCCAGCGGGTGGCCGGCGAACTCGCGGGCTTGAGTGCGGATCTCGTTGGCGTGCCGCGGGTTCGGGATCACGCCCGGGTCGAGCATGTCCAGCTCGACGTCCGCCACGTCGACCGACTCCACCCGGCACACGGCGAGCCGCCCGGTGTCGTCGTCGAGGGTGATCGTCACGGGCGCGGTGAGCACGTGCCGGCGCACCTCGGGGTGGCCGGGCGGCGCCCACGCGAGGCAGCCGACGCCGACGACCAGCTCCAGCTCCTCGGGGTTGCCGGTGGCCGCGACGTAGGTGGCGAACAGCTGGCCGTACCAGGCACGAACCGGCCGGTCGCGACGCTCCCGATCGGCCCACTCCCGCCAGTCGACGAGCCACTCGTCGAACCGCTCGCGCAGGACCGGATCCTCGGGCGGCACCGGGGGCAGGTCGGGGTCGTCCCAGCGGTCCAGGTTGAACCCATCGGGCGGCGGCGGCTCGACGCGCGCGACCCGGTCGACGGTGAGGATCGGGTCGTCGAGCCCGGGCTCGCCGCGGTGCGCGGCGGTGACGGCCGGGTGGTCGGGGAGCTCGTCGAGCCAGAGCACCGAGCGGTAGCCCTCGACCGTTCGCGGCGGGAGGTTGCGCAGCTGCTGGGTTCGGCCGAGGAACTCGAACAGCCGCACGGCGCGGCCGACCATCGGGTCGGCCTCCTGGTTCGCCCCCCGGTGCGTTTCGGTCACCCGGTCCACCACCTGCCTTGGAGGACACCAAGATACAGGGTTCGCGCTATGCCAGGCAGGACAACGGCTTTCCGCCGTTGTAGGCCACCATGTCCCGCAGCATCGCGATGGAGTCGAGCCGCACGCCCGGCGCGGCCCCGTCCACCTCGGCATACGCGCGGTGCAGGTCGCCGACGATCCGCTCGGGGTCGGACAGCCCGGCGTACGCACCGAGGTCGAGCTCGCGCGCCACCTCCAGCGGCGCGAGCCCCGCGGCCTTCCCGGCCCGCGCGCTGTCCTGCACGAACCGCAGGTACCCCAGCACATGGTCGATCAGGTCCGGGCCGGCGACCGGACCGTGGCCGGGCACGATCGTCGTGGCGCCCAATGGCTTCACGACGTCGGTGAGCACCGAGATCGCGCCCGCGACCGAGCCCTGCATCAGGAACGGCGTGCCCCCGTTGAAGAGCAGGTCACCGCAGAACAGGACGCCGCGCTCGGGGATCCACAGGATCGAGTCGTTCGTCGTGTGCGCGGGCGTGCCGACGTGCCGGACCTCGCAGCGCAGGTCGTCGACCCAGACGGTGACGCCCTCGGGGTAGGTGAGGAAGGGCGGCTCGATCTCCACCGCGCCCCAGTCGACCTTGTTCCATATCGGCTCGTCGATCGGCGGGCCGAAGGCGAGCACGCTGTCGCGGGTGCCCTCGTGCGCCACGATCGTCGCGCCGGGGAACAGGAAGTTGCCGAACGTGTGGTCGCCGTGGTGGTGGGTGTTCACCAGCGTGCGCACCGGCCGCGGCGTGACCCGGCGGATCGCCGCGAGGTAGGCGCGGGTGCGCCGCTCGGTCGAGCACGCGTCCACGCTGACCACCCCGCGCGTGCCGGCGAGGAAGCCGGTGTTGTTGATCCACCAGGTGCCGTCCGGCTGGAGGTAGGCGAACACGCCGTCGCTCACCTCCTCCACGCGCGGCGGGCCGGGGGAGGTGACGTCGTGCGCGGTCGTGCTCATGTCGCACACCCTAGGACCGACGAAATTTGGTCTAGACCCTTGACGCGGTCGTGTCGGACGTACCACGGTGAACCGTGAGAGCGCTCTCACCTCTCATCCCTGCTGAGAAACGAGAGCACCATGAAGCGAGCGAGAACGCTTGTGTCGGTGGGCGCGTGTGCGCTCGTCGTACTGGGCACGGCCACGAGCACGGCCGCGGCCGGCGCGGACGGCGTCGCGGTCGCGTCGGAGGGCGTGGTCGCGGCGATGAGTCGTGACCTCGGGCTGTCCGAGGCGCAGGCGCGGACGCGGCTGCGTCAGGAGTCGACCGCCATCGGGATCGGGCCGGCGGCCCGCGAGGCGGCCGGCCCGGCCTACGGCGGCGCGTGGTTCGACCCGCAGCGCGGCAGGCTCGTGGTTGGACTGACCACATCGGACAGTGCGGCCGCGGTGCGGGCGACCGGCGCCGAGGTGGCGATGGTCGAGCACACTCAGGCGTCGCTGGATGCCACGAAGGCCGAGGTGGACCGGCTGCGCGCGCCCGCGGACGTGGCGGGCTGGCAGGTCGACCCGCGGTCGGGGAGCGTGGTCGTCACCGTCCGCCGGGGCGCCCGGTCGAGCGCGGCCGTGTCCGGCTTCCTCGACGCGGCGAGGAAGGCCGGTCCGGTGACGGTCGCGGAGACCGACCACCTGCCACGTCCGTTCGCGGCGGGCACGGTCGGCGGCGACCCGTACTACATCAACGGCAACGTCCGCTGCTCCATCGGGTTCTCGGTGCACGGCGGCTTCGTCAGCGCCGGGCACTGCGGCGGCGTCGGCGCGTCGGTGACCGGCTGGGACGGCTCGGCGATGGGCAGCTTCGCCGGATCCTCCTTCCCGGACAACGACTACTCGTTCATCCGCATCGGCCACGGCTGGTGGACCGTGCCGGTCGTGCTCGGCTGGGGCACCGTGCCCGACCAGCTCGTGCGCGGCTCGGGCGAGGCGCCGGTGGGCGCGTCGATCTGCCGGTCCGGCTCCACCACGCACTGGCACTGCGGCACCGTGCTGGCGAAGAACGAGACGGTCAACTACGCGCAGGGCGCGGTGCACCAGATGACGAAGACCAGCGTGTGCGCCGAGCCGGGCGACTCCGGCGGCTCGTTCATCTCCGGCGACCAGGCCCAGGGCGTGACGTCCGGTGGCTGGGGCAACTGCGGCAGCGGTGGACAGACGTGGTTCCAGCCGGTGAACGAGATCCTCGCGGTGTACGGGCTGTCCCTGGTGACCGCGTAGCCGGGACGCACCGTCGCGCTCACCCGGGTGCGGCGGTGCCCGACCCGGGTTTCGCCGAGCGGTGCTACTCCCGGAGCGGCGGGCGAACGCGTACTCTGAGTTGACTGATGGTGACCAGCTGATCGAGTACTGGAGGCCGAGATGGCGGTGGACGATCCTCGCGATGGCGTGGAGCAGTCCCCCACTCCCGGCGCGGAGGTCAGCGGAGCGCCGACCGCCCGCCGGATCGTCCTCGGCGCCCAGCTGCGCCGCCTGCGCGAGGCGGCGGACATCACGCGCGCCGACGCCGGGTGGGCGATCCGCGGCTCGGACTCGAAGATCAGCCGGATGGAGCTCGGCCGGGTCGGCTTCAAGGAACGCGACGTCGTCGACCTGCTCACGATGTACGGCGTCGAGGACGAGAACGAGCGCGCGTTCTACCTGGACCTGGTGCGCAAGTCCAACGAGCGCGGCTGGTGGCACCGCTACACCGACCTCATGCCGGACTGGTTCTCCAACTTCGTCGGCCTGGAGGAGTCCGCCTCCCTCATCCAGAACTACGAGCTGCTGTTCGTGCCCGGCCTGCTGCAGACCGAGGAGTACGTGCGGGCGGTGGTCAGCCACGGCCAGCCGGTGCACCTCGACGAGCAGACCGAGCGACGCGTGCAGCTGCGCCTGCAGCGCCAGAAGCTGCTGTTCCGGCAGGGCGCGCCGCGGCTGTGGGCGGTCATCGACGAGGCGGTGCTGCACCGGCCGATCGGCGGTGCCGCCGCGCTGCGCGCGCAGTTGGACCACCTGCTCGAGGTGACCAAGCAACCCAACATCACGCTGCAGGTCGTGCCCTACGACAGGAGCGGCTACGCGGCGGAGGGCCCGTTCAGCATCCTGCGGTTCGCCGAGCCGACGCTGCCGGACGTGGTCTACATCGAGCACCTCAGCGGCGCGCTGTACCTCGACCGGCCGCACGAGATCGAGGTCTACAGCCGCGTCATCGACCGGCTCGCGGTCGACGCGGAGACGCCGGACCGCAGCAGACAGTTCATGTCGAAGCTGCGCCAGGAGCTCTGACGGCACTCGATCGGGTGATGACGTTCAGTAGTTGAACGTCTGTGCAATCGGCAATTTGCACTCAACCTGGGCGAATACCAGTGGTAACGGATCTTGGTCCGCGCGTACGCGCAAACCGCACTTGCACGTGCATTTACCACTGCAGAAGCCCGTGTTATCGTCCGTGTATGCAGCTGCACGTGCAGGTGCACCCCCACTGTTGATAGTCGGAAAGGTGGGACCATGGCGGGCGAAGTTCGAAACGGCGTGCCGGCTGACCGGCTCGAGGCCGCTGTGTGGCGCAAGAGCAGTCGCAGCGGCGCCCAGGGTAACTGCGTCGAGCTCAGCTGGCCCGGCGATGAGATGGCGGCAGTGCGCAACTCCCGCGACCCGCACGGCCCGGTGCTCGTCTACACCCGGGCCCACCTCGTGGCCTTCCTGGCCGACGTGCGGGAACGGGAGGACTGATGGCTTCCAGTGCCGCGTCGCGGGTGTCCACCGCGGCCAGCACCGATGCCCAGCTCCGCGCGCTGGTGGCGCGCGGCTTCCGGTTCATCGACCCCAGAGACGACAACGGCGATGTGCTGGCGGTCGTCGGCGTGCGGGCCCACCACAACATCGTGGACGTGGTGCGGCTGCACGGCGAGGACGAGGTGGTCGCCGCACGGATGCCGCCCGACCAGGACGTGCTCGCCCCGCGCCAGGTGTTCTGGCGGGAGGTCGGCCCGGCGAGCGAGGTGCTCGCGGCGATGCTTGCACTGCCGGACGACCACACCCCAGGCGCGCTGCTGGTTCCCACCCGGGTGAGCGCATAGGGCCGCACCTGGCGGAATCCCTGGCCGCCAGGTGCGTCCCTAGTACACGGCCCTGCCTCCGCCGATGTCGTGGATCGAGCCGGTGGAGAAGCTGCAACGATCCGAACCCAGCCAGGCGGCCAGCTCGGCGACCTCCGCCGCGCGGCCGGGCCGGCCCATCGGGATCCGGCTCACCAGCCGATCCAGCGTCGCCGGTTCGACTGACGCCGTGCTCGGTGTCTCGATCATCGCGGGAGCGACCGCGTCGACCAGTACGCCGGTGGTCGCGAGCTCAGCTGGAACGTCGCCGCACACCCTGCGTCGGTCACCTCGGCGAGCGGCTTGGCCGGGCCGAGCACGCTGTTCACCAGCATGTCGACCCGGCCCCGGCTCGGCGACCACCGTGGCCACCTGGCCCGCGTCGGTGACGTCGAGCCGGAGGTCGGCGCCGGTCGTGAGGTCCGCGGTGACCACGTCGAGCCCGTCGGCGGCCAGCCGCGTCGCGCACCCGGCCCCGCCGGTGACCAGGGCGGTCCGTGCCAAGTGGCCTCCTCGTACGGGCGCGGCTACCTGGTCAGCCGCGACACCGTGGGCAGCCCGGCCGCGTGCCAGGCGGCGAACCCGCCCACCACGTCGGCGACCCGCCGCAGCCCGAGCTGCGTCATCACCTGGTGCGCGGCCAGGCTGGAGGTGTAGCCCTCGTTGCACATGAGGACCACCTCCTGGTCCGGGTCGCCGCGGCGAAGCTCCTTGAGCCGGTGCTCGCTGGTGACGTCCAGCCGCCATTCCAGCACGTGCCGGGACACCGCGATCGCGCCGGGCACCTCGCCGAAGCGCCACCGGTACTCGGTGGGCCGCAGATCGACGAGGATGGCACCGCGGCGCATCACCTCGGCCGCCTCGGCCGGCTGGTACCGCGTGATCCGCGCACGGGCCCGCTGGAGCAGGCCCGTCACGACGTCGGTCACTAGTGCACCCTCTTCCGTGCAGGCTCGCTAAGGGGGCTTGTGGTAGGAACTAGGCGGAAGTCGGGGTGACGGCCTGCGTCGGTCGCCCTTCGAGGGCTTTCATGACACTGCCGCCCCCGGCTTCCCCGGAACCGTGAAGCGATGACAAGGGGACGCGCCATCGAGCGCCGGTTAGTGACCTCTCCGCTGTCGGTTCCCTCGCCTCCGTCTGGCTCCTGCCCCGGA